>JAFZDR010000234.1 GCA_017561105.1 Alistipes sp.
CCTCCTTCAACTCGTCGATAATAACCTCGAATGGATCCTGATCCTCCTTTGATACTGGCTTCATGCCGAGAACTACATCACCGTACATCTGTACGAAACGACGGTACGAATCCCAAGCGAAGCGTGGGTTACCCGACAACTGAGCAACAGCCTCAACAGCCTCGTCGTTCATACCGAGGTTGAGGATAGTATCCATCATACCTGGCATCGAAGCACGAGCACCCGAACGAACCGATACGAGGAGTGGCAACTCCTTGTCGCCGAACTTACGGCCAGTCAAAGCCTCAACACGCTTGATTGCAGCCTCAACATCCGGACGGAGCATCTCGATAACAGCAGCCTGACCGTGCTGATAATACTCTGTACAAACATCAGTTGTGATAGTAAATCCTGGAGGTACAGGAATACCGATAAGGTTCATCTCGGCGAGGTTTGCACCCTTACCACCGAGCAACTCTCTCATCTTGCCATTTCCCTCGGCCTCTTTGTTACCGAAGAAATAGACGCGCTTTACATTTGTCATAGCAAAATTGTTTTTAATTATTAGTGATAGAAAATTTAGTTATTTCGTTTTTTCTCTGTTTCCAACTAACAAATTTAAGGAATTTTTTCTCAAATTCCAATATAAAACCGATTTTTTTACAAAAAATAGGCCTATTAGAGCGCAAAGATACTATTTTTTTCTAAAATTCTCAATTAGATTGCTATCTTTGCACTATGGGAAGTATGCTCGATAGTTCGGTAAAGTTTGTACAAGGCGTAGGCGAGGTGCGTGCCAAGTTGCTCGAGAAGGAGCTTGGTGTTGTTACCATGCGCGATATGCTCTACCACTTTCCATTCCGCTATATCGACCGCTCACGCACCTACAAAGTGCGCGAAGTAACCGAAGATAACGCCGCAGCCTACATTCAGCTCAGGGTGCGCGTAGTGGGTAAATCTTTTGCCGGCGAAGGTCGCAAGCAGCGATTCTCGGTCTATGCTGCCGACGATACGGGACGCGTGGAGCTTATCTGGTTCCGCGGCATAAAGTGGATCGAGAAGATGATCGAGCCAAATCGCGAATATATCGTCTTTGGTCGTCCGTCATTCTTCCGTGGCGAATTTTCGATGGTACACCCCGAGATTGAGATTATCGAAAAGGCCCTCTCGCAGAAACGAGAGAGCGGTTTGCAGGGTATCTACTCGACAACCGAAAAGCTCTCGACAACTCTCGGAGCCAAGGGTATGTACAACATCATCTGCTCGCTGTGGGGCGTTGTACGAGGTCATATCGAGGAGTATATGCCCGAATATATCACGCACAAATATGGTTTGATGCCTCTTGCGGAGGCTCTCTACAACATCCATTTTCCGCAATCGCCCGAGAAGTTGCGACAGGCACAATATCGCCTGAAATTTGATGAACTTTTCGGTATTCAGCTCAATATCCAGGCGCGTCGTTCGGAGCGTACAGGACGCAGAGACGGCTTTATGTTCCCGAAGGTAGGCGACATGTTTAACACCTTTTATCACAACAAGTTACCATTCGAGCTAACTGAGGGTCAGAAGCAGGCTGTACGCGACATTCGCAAGGATACCGTATCGGGCATACAGATGAATCGTCTTTTGCAGGGCGATGTGGGTAGCGGAAAGACCGTTGTGGCGCTCTTGTCGATGTTGTTGGCGGGCGATAACGGTTTCCAATCGTGTTTGATGGTGCCGACCGAAATTTTGGCACGACAGCACTACGCTACAATCTCGAAAATGACCGACGGAGTGCCGGTGCGAGTGGCGATATTGACAGGTACAACCAAAACAAAGGAGCGCAAGGAGATTTTGGCAGCCTTGGAGGCGGGCGAAATAGATATTTTGGTGGGCACTCACGCCTTGATTGAGGATAGAGTTCAGTTCTCTAATCTTGGTCTTGTAATCATAGACGAGCAGCACCGTTTCGGCGTGGAGCAACGCGCTCGTTTGTGGACAAAAAATGCCCAGCCACCCCATATTTTAGTAATGACGGCAACGCCAATTCCACGAACATTGGCAATGACGCTGTATGGCGATTTGGATGTTTCTGTTATAAAGGGTTTACCCCCTGGTCGTCAGCCGATTAAGACATACCACTACTACGAATCGGGCCGACTGACTTTGCAGAATTTTATGCGTAGTCAGATCGCTCGCGGACGCCAGATTTATGTAGTTTATCCGCTTATCAAGGAGTCCGAAAAGATGGACTACCTCTCCTTGCAGGAGGGCTTCGATGCCATCGTTCGCGATTTCCCGTTGCCGAACTATCGCGTGGCGGTGTGCCACGGCAAAATGAAGCCCGAAGATAAGGAGCTATCAATGGCTGAATTCAAGAGCGGCCAAGCCCATATTCTCGTTGCAACTTCGGTTATCGAGGTGGGTGTCGATGTTCCAAATGCGACGGTTATCGTTATCGAATCGGCCGAGCGCTTCGGCTTGGCGCAGTTGCACCAGCTGCGAGGTCGCGTAGGACGAGGTTCAGAGCAATCCTATTGTGTTTTGATGTCCGACGAGAAGCTCTCAAAGGAGTCGAGCAAGCGTCTGGAGGCGATGTGCCAGACCACCGACGGTTTCGAGTTGGCAGAGCTTGACCTTAAGCTCCGCGGTGCAGGCGACATAAACGGTACGATGCAGAGTGGCGAGGCCTTCGACCTAAAGATTGCCAATCCGACCTACGACAATCAGATTTTGCAGTTGGCGCAGGAGTTGGCCATTGCGATACTTGGCGTAGATGCCGAGCTTTCGCACAAGGAGCACATCTCGTTGCGACAGTTGCGCGACAGATATACTCCGAAACACAAGACCGATTTTTCGGAGATTTCATAATATAAAAGACCGACACAGCGTTAAAGAGATATGGAAAGAGTTATGAAAGGTGTGATTTTTGCGGTGCTCCTCATTGCAGGGGTGGCGACGGCATCGGCGCAACTCTTTCAGGAGGGTGAGGTACTCTATTATCGTGCCGCCTATCGCGCAAAGTTGGTGCCCAACATCGAGGCGGGCGAGGTTACTGTTTCGACAAAGGTCGATACCCTCAACGGCAAAGAGAGATATCGCGTTACGGGTAATGGTCGCACCCTGCCTTTTTTTAGATGGTTCTTCGACATGGATGACACCTATAATATATGGGTAGACAAGGAGAGTTTGCGCACTCAGCGATTTGAGAGCGATTTGAAGGAGGATAAGTACACCTTCCGCAGCATCTATAGTTACGATTGGGACTCGATGAAGGTGCACACATGGTCGCAGAAACGACTGGACACCCCGCGTACCAAGACCATGGACCTTACGCCCGAGAGTATGGATGCCGTATCGCTCTACTTCAACCTTCGCTCGGTAGATTTGGAGTCGTTCCGCGAAGGGGAGAATCGACGCCTCGATATGGTATTGGAGGATACCATTCGCCACCTTCGCTATCGCTATATCGGTCGCGAGGAGCTGAAGGTACCGAAGATGGGGCACTTCGACACGATGAAGTTTGCCTGCACCATCGGCTCATCGGAGGAGTTTTCGTTCACCGACGGAACCGAATTTTTCATCTGGATAACCAATGACGAGAATAAAATACCCGTAATGTTGGCCTCTCCGGTACGTGTTGGTGAGATTAGAGCCTACCTTCGCAGATACGAAGGTTTGCGACACCCCTTGACAAGCAAGATAAAATAACTATATTTGCAAAAAATATCTAACAACTATGGAAGAGAACAGATACGACTACAACCCTGAGGAGGGTTACGATTACGAAAGAGAGGAGAACGAGGCGGTCAAGAAGTCGCTCAAGGGCTACCGCGTTGTAATAATTTTGCTCGCTATCATTTTGGCGGGTTTGTCGGTATTGTATTTCAACCTCAATCGCCAGCAGCAGCTCGACTACGCATTGTTGCAGGCCGACCGTGATACAATCCAGAACAACCTCACATCGTTGATTAACGAGTACGACAATCTGAAGTATCAGAACGACACTATCGCTGCGCAGTTGGCTAAGGCTAACGAGATGGTCGAGCAGCTCAAGCGCGAGCGTCGATTCAACTACAACAAGATGCGTGAGTATCAGAAGGAGGTTGGAACACTCCGCGCCGTGATGAAGAACTATCTTCGCCAGATCGACTCGCTCAACACCATCAATAAGAAGGTTTCGGCCGAGAATGTATCGCTCCGCAAGGAGATTTCGACCGCTAACCTCCGTGCCGATGTTGCCGAGGAGCGTGCGTCGGAGTTGCAGAATAAGGTAGCTCAGGGTTCGGTTCTTCGTGCCCGCGACATTATGCTCGTTGCACTCAACGCTAACGACAAGCTTATCTCGCGCGTGAAGAATGCAGCAGCATTGCGTGTCGATTTCACAGTCAGCGCCAACGAGTTGGCTAAGCCGGGAAATCGCAATATCTACCTCTGCATCACATCGCCTGACGGCTATCTTCTCTCGACAGATGCAATGCCTACATTTGTATATCAGGGTGTGAAGAAGGGCTATTCGGCATCGCGTGAGGTTGATTACCAGAACGAGGATGTAGATGTGAGTATCTTCTACAAGGGCAGCGGTTTCATCCCTGGAACCTACAAGATTGAGCTCTACATGGATGGCAACCTTATCGGTTCGTCGGAGGTAGCATTAAGATAAACCTTTAACTTTAAATTTCTGAGATATGAAAAAGTATGTTTGTACCGTATGTGCATGGATCTACGATCCGGCAGTAGGTGATCCGGATAGCGGCATCGCTCCCGGCACTGCATTTGAGGATATTCCCGAGGATTGGACCTGCCCAATCTGCGGAGTCAGCAAAGAGGACTTCTCGCCTATCGGCTAAAGATTATCCC
>JAFZDR010000235.1 GCA_017561105.1 Alistipes sp.
AGCGCCTCGGCAATCTCGATACCACTACCCACAACCACCACATCGATATCGGTACAAGGGCGATGGAGGTAGTAGTCGCGAACATAACCGCCCACAACATAAGCCTCGACACCTCGCTCATCGACAAGGCGCGAAATTCGTTTAAATATAGGTAACTGCAATGGGTTGTTCATCTCTCGTCTTTCGTCTTTAATCCTGCTTCGCAGGCTTTTCCTCCTCGCGGCTCGGCATAGTGCGCAAGCGCCCTTTGCTCTCGCTCCGCAGCGTCGGTTAGTCTCTCGTCTCTCGTCTCTCGTCTTTCGTCTTACTTAAGGCATCGGCGATAGAGCTGTACGGTATTTTCCAGGCCGTAGTAGAGGGCATCACTGATAAGCGCATGACCAATCGAAACCTCATCGCACCAAGGTATCTGTTTTGCAAAATACTCTAAATTCTCGAGCGAGAGATCGTGGCCTGCATTCAAACCAAGACCACACTTGCGAGCCGCCTCAGCAGCCGCAATATACGGAGCAATAGCAGCCTCTCTATCAACCTTATAGTTAGCAGCATACGCCTCGGTGTAGAGCTCTACGCGATCTGCACCGCAAGCCTTTGCTCCGGCAACCATCTCGGGCTTTGGATCGACAAAAATCGAAACACGGATACCCTTCTCATGGAAACGCTTTGTTATCTCGGTGAGGAACTCATTATTTGCGACGGTATCCCAACCTGCATTCGAGGTTATGGCATTCTCGGCATCGGGGACAAGTGTCACCTGAGCCGGCACAACCTCCAACACCAAATCGACAAACGAACCGATAGGATTGCCCTCAATATTGAGTTCGGTGGTTACCACCTTCTTTAACTCGCGAACATCCGAGTAGCGGATATGGCGAGCATCGGGACGCGGGTGAACAGTAATACCTTCACCTCCAAAACGCTCTATATTGAGAGCCGCAGCAACAACATCGGGGGTATTTCCACCGCGCGAATTGCGAATTACCGCAATCTTATTTATATTTACGCTTAACTTTGTCATAAAAATCGCTATCTTTGCAAGGTGATTTTGCACACTTTGCGCCAAAATCGATGTAAAGTTAATAAATTTCGCCGAAACAAGAGATGAAAATTATACTTTTTTCACGAAAAGGTATCGCACCACGCACCGAAGATATCGATCAAATCTTCGCAGCCATTGAGCATTACGGCTTTGAGTACGCCATAAATCGAGAGTTTGCCGAGAATATCGCCGAGTTCTCTTCGCGTGCAATTCCGGCCGAAAATATCTACGACAACGAGGTCGGCTCTCAGCCCGAAGAGTCGGTAATGGTGTGCTATGGTGGCGACGGAACCCTCCTTGAGGGTGTGCACCGTCTGAATGGTGCCGATATTCCGGTTGTCGGTATAAATGGCGGACACCTCGGATTTTTGGCTCTTGCCCCACGCGAAAACATCAAAGAGGTCTTCGACGGAATAGCTGCCGGAGAGCTCAACCTGGAGCAGCGCAACATGCTCTGCGTAGAGGGCGAAATCGAGGGTAAAAAGGAGCTGTTTTATGCTCTCAACGAGGTGTCGATACAGCGTCTTGGCGCAACCATGATTTCGATCGAGGCGAGCATCGACGGCAACAAGGTTTCGACCTACAATGGCGACGGTGTAATCATCTCGACACCAACAGGTTCCACTGCATATTCGCTGAGTGCGGGAGGTCCGATTGTGGCCCCTTCATGCCGTTCATTTTTGCTCACTCCGTTGGCTCCGCACAACCTCACAATGCGCCCTATCGTAATGCCCGATTCGAGCATCGTTTCGCTGCGCATCAACACCCGCAATAACGAGGCCCTTATTTCGGCCGATAATCGCACTTTCAAGATTGCAAACGACACACTTTTGACCATCAAAAAGGCCGGAAGATACATCCGTTTGGCTGTGCCACACAATATATCTTTCTTCGATTCGTTACGAAATAAGATGATGTGGGGAGTGGATATTCGTTAAGCTATTAGCCATTGGCCATTAGCCATTAGCTTTTTTTTATTTTTCTATTAAAATAGAAGTTTTCTGCTTTACGTTTTCACTTTTCCGTTTTTAATTGTATATTTGCGCCTTATAATGGAGAATGTAGAGAAAATACCGACTCATATCGCCATCATCATGGATGGCAATGGTCGTTGGGCAAAGGCACAGGGCAAGGATCGATGTGAGGGACACATCGAGGGCGTTGTGTCGGTTAAGGCGTGTATCAAGGCGGCTTGCAAACGCGGAGTGCGCTACCTTACGCTATATGCATTCTCTACTGAGAATTGGGGCAGACCTCAGGAGGAGGTGAATGCCCTTATGGAGCTCTTCTGCAAGAGCGTAACCAAGGAGACACCCGAGCTTATCGAGCAGGGTGTGAGGGTTCGAATTATTGGTCGTCGCGACCGCTTCTCGGAGGAGGTGCGCGAGCGATTGTTACATATTGAGGAGTCTACAAAGGGGGGCGACAAGCTCACTTTGGTATTGGCATTCGACTACTCGTCACGCGACGAGATGGTACGAGCAACAAAGGCTGTAGCCGAAAAGGTTCAGCGCGGAGAGTTGTCGGCAGAGGCTATCGACGACAGCGTAATCTCGGCTCACCTCGACACTGCCGATATTCCTGACCCCGACCTTATTGTTCGTACAAGCGGAGAGTGCCGCTTGAGCAACTTCCTGCTTTGGCAGGCGTCGTATGCCGAGATGTACTTCCCGCAGACGATGTGGCCGGACTTCCGCGAGGAGGCTTTCGATAAGGCATTGGAGGTTTATGCCCAACGAGAGCGTCGTTACGGGTTATTGTAATTTCGAAAAGAGAGATTGAAAATGAGGATATTTGTCAAGATATTTTGTTTGTTGGTAATGGCCTTGTATGCGATTAGCGCAGCGGCACAACCAAACACAGGTAGAAAGCCTTCTCGTGCAAAGGGCGATAAGGCAGCACCTGTTTCGCCTTCTGCCCTGCCGATACCTGTTGCCGACACTACAGCCGTAGAGGATAATTTCGCCTTCCCAGAGAATATATCCTATCTCAGCGAGAGCGATAACAGACCTTATATCCTCCGCAAGGTAAATATCCACGGTGTAAAGTATATCAACCACGATATTATCCGCTCGTCGTCGGGCTTGGTACCGGGCGATTCGATATACCTCTCGGGTACATTTATCCAAAATGCAATGGTTCGACTCTGGTCGCAGCGATATTTCGAGGATATCCAGATTGGAGCATCAATCGAAGGCGACAGCGTAGATTTGGAGGTTGTACTCCGCGAGCGTCCTCGAGTGATGAATTGGGCAGTATCGGGTGTATCGAAGGGTAAGTCGAAAGACCTTATCGACGAGGTATTGAAGCTCAAGCGAGGACACGAGCTCTCCGACCACATCATCGACAGAAACATCAAGCTCCTCAAGGCTCACTATGCCGAGAAGGGATTTCTCGACTGTGAGGTGGGTGTAAAGATTGAGCCCGATAGCATAGTTAAGCAGGCGGTAAATGTAACACTCGATGTCGACAAGAAGGAGCGTATTCGAGTTGGCGAGTTGGAGTTCTCGGGAAACAACGCATTCCCGACCAAGCGACTTGCCCGCACATTTAAGAAGACTCACAAAGTTAGCCCCTATTTCTGGCAGAAGACCAAATTTATAGAGAAGGATTACGCGGAGGACAAGGAGTTGTTGCTCGATTTCTACAACTCGAAGGGTTACCGCAATGCCAACATCATATCCGACTCTATCTACCGCATAAACGAGAAACGACTCGGTATCCGTGTCAATATCGCCGAGGGTAACAAATACTATATCCGCAATGTAAGCTGGGTCGGAAACTCGAAGTACGACACCGATATGTTGCAGCGTATGCTCTCGGTAAACAAGGGCGATGTTTACGATAAGAAGTCTATCCACAAGCGATTGGGTGTCGGCAAGGAGCAGAACCCTGACGATATGTCGGTATCGTCGCTCTACCAGAACGACGGATATCTGATGTCGCAGATTGAGCCTACCGAGATTATCGTGGGAGCCGATTCACTCGATCTCGAGGTTAGAATATTCGAAGGTAACCAATTTACCATCAACAATGTCGGCATTACCGGCAACAACCGTGTAAACGACGAGGTTATCCGCCGCGAGCTCTACACTCGCCCCGGTGAGCTGTACAACCGCGCTCTCATCATGCAGACCATTCGTACATTGGCCGGCATGCAGCACTTCAACGAGGAGGCCTTGGTACCGGATATTAAGCCTGTATCGAACGACTTGGTAGATGTAAATTGGCCGCTCGAGGAGAAGGCGTCCGACCAGTTCAACATTGCAGCAGGTTGGGGCTCGGGAACATTTGTAGGTTCGGTGGGTATCACACTCAACAACCTCTCTATGCGCAACTTCTTCAAGAAGGGTGCATGGAGACCATATCCGATGGGACAAAACCAGCGTCTTTCGATCTCGGGACAGACCAACGGTACATACTACAAGGCTATTGCTCTCTCGTTCCAGGATCCTTGGTTGGGAGGTCGCAAGCCAAACTCATTCACCATATCGGGACACCTCTCCGAGCAGAACAACGCCTACTACATCTGGCAGTCGGCAACATCGTACTTCCGTTCGTATGGTCTTTCGGTTGGTTTGGGTAAGCGTTTGACATGGCCGGATCCATACTTTACATTCTATGGAGAGTTGGCTTATCAGCGATATGGCCTGAAGAACTACACTTCGTTCGTAATGGAGAATGGTAATGCGAACATGCTCTCGTTACGACTTATCTTCGGTCGAAACTCAACCGATCAGCCAATCTACCCACGCCGAGGTTCGGATATCTCGATGTCGTTGCAGATTACACCTCCATTCTCAGCAATGGACGGTATCAACTACGCCGATGCAAACTTGAGCGAGCAGGATCGTTACCGCTGGATCGAGTTCCATAAGTGGCAGTTTAAGGCGCAGTGGTTCCAGGCTCTCACGCCTAACAACAACCTCGTGTTGATGGCTAAGGCAGAGATGGGTTACCTCGGACACTACAACAAGAATAAGATCTCGCCATTCGAGCGATTCCAGATTGGTGGTGACGGTATGTCGGGCTACACAATGTATGGTGTCGATATCATCTCGTTACGAGGTTACGAGGATGGCGATTTGGACCCTGTAGGCGAATACTACTCGGTTGCATACAACAAGTACACCTTGGAGTTGCGCTACCCTATCATCCTGAAGCCATCGTCGCAGATCTATGTGCTCGGTTTCCTCGAGGCGGGTAACGGATTTAAGTCGTGGAAGGACTTTGCTCCTTGGAAGGTTAAGCGCTCGGCCGGTGTCGGTGTCCGATTGTATCTCCCTATCGTGGGAATGCTCGGTATCGACTGGGGTTGGGGATTCGACCCTGCAGCGGGTGCTACAAAGCGCAGCGGAAGCCAATTCCACTTCGTTATCGGTCAGTCATTCTAAGGATGAGTGAACTTGGCAATAAATTTGATACTACTAATTTAATAAAACTAATAGTGAAGGGTATGAAGAGAGTGATTTTAACAGTAATGTTCGCCTTGGCAACATTTGCGATTGCTTCAGCACAGAAGTATTGTATTGTCGATAGTGAGAAGATTTTCAAGTCGCTTGATGAATACAACAAGGCGATGACTACGCTCGACGAGTTGGGCAAAGCCTACCAGACCGAAGTAGATAATAAGTATAAGAGCATCGAGAGCCTATACAACAGCTATATGGCACAGAAGGAGAGCCTCTCTGCATCGTCGCGTGCAAGCATCGAGCAGCAGATTTTGCAGAAAGAGGAAGAGGTGCAGAAGTACCAGCAGGAGGTTTTCGGCGAGAATGGCGCACTCTTAAAGAAGCGAGTGGAGCTTATCAAACCTATCCAAACAAAGGTATTCGGTGCTATCGAGAAGTATGCAAAGGATAACGGCTTCGACGCCGTTCTCGACAAGGCTTCAAACGCTTCGATTCTCTATTTCAACAGCGCAATCGACCACACTGCGCAGGTTATAGAGGCACTTAAGTAGTATATTATAACAATAAATAATAACTCAAAAACAGATTTTTAAGATGAAAAAACTTTTTATTTTGATTGCCGCAATTCTCGGAGTATGTACCGTATCGGCACAGAAGTTTGCGCGTATCAACATGCAGGAGGTTATTGTAGCAATGCCTGAGTTCGCTGAGGCTCAGAAGAACCTCGAGGCTTTCGGCAAGGATTTGCAGGAGCAGATGGAGCAGATTCAGGTGGAGTTCAACAATAAATTGGCCGATTTCCAGAAGAATCAGGAGAGTATGGCTGCCTCTGTAAAGCAGATCAAGCAGCAGGAGTTGGAGCAGTTGCAGCAGCGTTACGCAGAGTTCCAGCAGATTGCACAGCAGGACTTCCAGAAGAAGGAGGGCGAGTTGTTGGAGCCTGTTCAGAAGAAGGCACAGGAGGCTGTAAACAAGGTTGCGAAGGCTAATGGCTATATCGCAGTGTTCAACACATCAGTTCCAAGCCTTGCATACTTCGATGCAGCACAGCTTACCGATATCGCAGCTCTCGTAAACAAGGAGTTGGGCATCACAGCGCCAGCACCAGCGAAGTAATTCGCAACGGATACCAAATAAAAAGCTGACCGTGTGGTCAGCTTTTTTTGTATACCTTATCGCTACATTACTTAGTCTTGTAGGCGCACTTATACTGTCCCTTCGCAAGCTTAAGAACCTTGCTCTTGAGAAGGTTACGACGCAATGGCGAGAGGTGATCGGTAAAGACCTTACCCTCCAAGTGGTCGTACTCGTGCTGAATTACGCGAGCGGGATAGCCCGAAAACTCCTCGTCGTGCTCAACGAAGTTCTCATCGAGGTAGCGCATACGGATCGAAACGGGACGCACAACATTCTCGTGAATGCCGGGAATCGAAAGACATCCCTCCTCGAAGTGCGAGGTCTCGGCCGAAGCCTCATAGATCTCGGCATTTACGAAGACCTTGCGAAAATCGGCCAACTCGGGGTTCTCCTCTGCCCAAGGGGTGCAATCCACGATAAAGAGGCGGATATTCTTGCCAATCTGCGGAGCAGCCAAACCTACACCGCTTGCCTCGCCAAGGGTAATCCACATATCATCGACCAACTTCTTGAAATCGGGATACGATGCATCGATATTTACACTCGCCTTGCGCAATACCGGGTTACCGTAAATGACTATTGGGTAAATCATTGTAATTCTTAGTTTTTAATTTCTAATTAAAATTTTGTCGAGTCCATGTAGGACTGCAAAATTATCGTTGCTGCGACCTTATCGACCAACGCCTTGTCGCGGCGCGCCATCTTGCCGATGCCGCTTTCGCGAATTGTGCGCTGCGCCATCACCGAGGTAAATCGCTCGTCATACATAACGATCTCCTTATCGGGAAAATTGTGACGAAGACGACCAACCAAAGGCTCGATATAGCGCATTGTTTCGCTCTTCTCGCCATTCATCTGCGAGGGCTTGCCCACAACTATGGTTGTAACATTCTCGCGGGCACAGTAGTCGGCGATATATCGCTCGAGCTGTTTGGTATCGACGGTTTCGAGCGCTCCGGCAATAATCTGCAATGGGTCGCTAACCGCCAAACCTGTGCGCTTAACGCCATAATCTATTGCCAAGATACGCCCCATACCTCTCGATATTACTTCAACTTCTTGTACAACTCGCGGAACGAAGTCTCCTTCTCAACCATAGCATAGAGGTCGCTGATAGCGATACGCTCCTGCTGCATTGTGTCGCGGTGACGAACGGTTACGGTATTGTCCTCCAAAGTCTGGTGGTCAACGGTTACGCAGAATGGAGTACCTACTGCATCCTGACGACGGTAACGCTTACCGATTGAATCCTTCTCGTCGTATGCTACATTGAAGTCGAACTTCAAGCTGTCGATAATCTCGCGAGCCTTCTCTGGGAGTCCGTCCTTCTTAACGAGCGGCATAACTGCAACCTTGGTTGGAGCCAAGCAAGCAGGGATGCGCAATACTACACGCTCCTCGCCATTCTCCAACTTCTCCTCGCAGTATGCAGCCGACATAATCTGCAAGAACATACGGTCAACACCGATTGAGGTCTCAACTACATAAGGACCATAGTTCTCGCCGCGCTCAGGGTCGAAATACTGAATCTTCTTACCCGAATACTCCTGGTGACGACCGAGGTCGAAATCTGTACGCGAGTGGATACCCTCAACCTCCTTGAAACCGAATGGGAAGTTGTACTCGATATCTGTTGCTGCGTTAGCGTAGTGAGCCAACTTATCGTGGTCGTGGAAGCGGTAGTTGTGGTCGCCGAAGCCCAAAGCACGGTGCCAAGCCATACGGGTATTCTTCCACTCGTTCCACCACTGCATCTCGGTACCCGGCTGTACGAAGAACTGCATCTCCATCTGCTCGAACTCGCGCATACGGAAGATGAACTGACGTGCTACGATCTCGTTACGGAACGCCTTACCGATCTGAGCGATACCGAAAGGAAGTTTCATACGACCGGTCTTCTGCACGTTAAGGTAGTTTACGAAGATAC
>JAFZDR010000236.1 GCA_017561105.1 Alistipes sp.
ATAGAGAGGGGATAACTTTGTTATCAAGCAACTAACGGACAACAAATTAACTAAACGATAAATTATCAACTAAAACCTTAAATCAAGATGAAAAATTTGATGAAAATTTTCATGGTAATTGCAGCGTTGGTAGCGGCATCGTGTACCACCGATGTAACTGAAGACCTCAGCGCAAATGTTGGTGCTGTGGGTCAGACAGAAATTGTCCTTTCGCTCGAGGAGTCGCGTACTCAACTCGGCGAGAAGGCAGGCGATTTGTACCCGCTCTATTGGAGCGAGGGCGACAAGATTTCGGTAAACGGCGTGGAGTCGAATGCTCTTTCGGTTAGCGAAAACAGCACAGTGGCAACATTCACAGTAACGGGAGCCTTGACCACTCCGTACTGCATTGCCTACCCTGCAGCTGCTAAGGATGAGGTGGTATTTGCCGACCAGCAGAGCCACACCGAAGGTACTATCGCAAACGGCACATCGACAATGTACGCCTATAGCGAGAATGGCGGAGGCGTAGCGATGAAGCACCTCACCGGCATCCTCAAGATTGGCGTTACAGGCGATAAGACTTTGTCTTATGCACAGATTTCGACTGTAGATCGCGCACCTATCGCAGGCGCCTTCACACTCAACTTCGAGAGTGGCGAGGTTGCGGCCACCTCGACTGCTAAGGAGCTTATCGGTTACTCGTTCGGCGAGGGCGTAGCGCTCTCGAGCACTCCTACATACCTTCATGTGGCAGTTCCTGCAGGTGTTTACGAGGAGCTCTATGTTACCTTGTACGACACCGAGGGTGGCGTGATGTACGCAACCGTTAAGGCTGGCGACAGCAAGCCTCTCGCAGCCGGCATGGTACGTGAGTTCAGCAACACGCTCATCTACGCTCCTAACGCATCGGTATTCGTTATCCGCGACAAGGAGTCATTGAAGGCATTTGCTGCCGAGGCTGCAACTTTGGAGAAGGATGCACTCTTTGTGGCTGATGTGGATATGACAGGCGAGGCTTGGACTCCAATCGAGGGTTATACAAAGAGTGTTCTCGGAAATGGTTACTCAATTAAGGGTTTGACTGCTCCACTCTTCGGCACAATATCGGCTTCTATCAAGGGCTTGCACCTCACCGATGTTGCTATCGTTACAAACAACGACCCCGTATCGGCTGCTCTTGCTCGCACAGTGACAGCAACCGACGCTATTGCCCCTGAGATTTCGCACTGCTCGGTTAGCGGTACTTTGGTTGTAGAGAATCCTACTTTCGCAGCTACCGAAGGTACTTCGGGCAGTCAGTTGACCTATGCAGGTTTGGTTGCTCGTTCAATCGGTGCAAAGATTGACAACTGCGTGAACAACGTATCTCTCACCATCAACAACCTTACAAAACCTGCTGATGAGACTGCAATCTATGGTTTCTATGCAGGTATCGCAGCATACTCGATTGAGTACACTCGCAGCGACGCTTCGATTCTCTATAGCGACGTTACAAACTGTACAAACAACGGTGCTATCCTCCTTCAGGATAAGTCGGTTCCGGATGCTACAACTACCCGTACAGCCTATATCGGCGGTATCGTTTGTCGTTCGGGCGACGCTAATGCTGCAGTATTCTCGGGCAACACAAACAACGGCCCTATCACAGTAACTTCACTCACATACAACAGTGGTGGTCGCGCAATGATTGGTGGTGTTATTGCTCGCGGTCGTCACTTCTCGGAGTTTACAAACAACGTCAACAACGCAGGTGGTAAGATTACCCTCGGCCCTGTGACAAATGTATATGTGGGTGGTATTCTCGGCTACAACAACAATGTTGCAGGCGAGTTCCTCGCTAATTTGTGGGCCGGTTCAAACTGCCACAACCACGCCGACATCACCCTCGAGGCTGAGGCTTACAACAGCATCCACGTAGGTGGTGTTGCAGGTTTCGTTCAGTATTGGGATTTCACTAACTGCGACAACACAGGTAATATCAGCGTTAAGACTACTGCTGCAACCACCAAAACGGATTTCAACGTTGGTGGTTGGGCAGGTCAGTACACGGGCGACTCGGCGGATGCACGCCAGCCTCGCCCTTACTACCTCACAAATAGCGGTACTGTAACGGTCGATTTGTTCGATGCTACAATGGGTACAACATTGCGTGTGGCTGGTCTGATTGCCTACTCTCACGCAGCTGTTCGCAACTCTACAACTTACAAGAGCGCGAAGGTTACCCTCAAGGGCAAGATTAACCAGACCGTTAAGGCTGCTACATTTACCGATGACTCGTCGGAGACTCAGGTTACAATCGGTGGTTTTGGTGGTTACTTCGCATCTACCGGATCGTACGATTGTACTGTCGAGAACGACCTCGAGGTTGATGCAACTTGGACTGGTACAAATGCTTCGTTTGTGCAGATTGGTGGTATCGTAGGTCGTACCCACAACAAGCTCTGGACAACTACTCACACCGGTAATGTAACCGTAAATGGCGACTTCTCGACCGTTATTACCCACATCGGCGGTTGCGCGGGTATGACATATTGGAACAACAAGGACTTCGTGAACGAGGGAAATGTAACAGTAACCGGTTCATACGGACAGTTGAACGTAGGTGGTGTTACCGGTTCGGCTAACCACGGTGCTGACCTCCTTATAAACAAAGGTAATGTGACCGTAGATGCTACTTACAATGCTTTGGCTTGTATCGCAGGTTGCGTTGCTTACTCGGTTTACGACGATAAGAAGGATAAGGCTTGTACAAACTGCGACAACTACGGTAAGGTTACTGTAACCGGAAATCACGCAGCTTCAACTGACGTTAACGTCGCAGGTGTTGCATGTTGGGTTTCTACTGCATCGAAGGATAATACCAACCTCCACAACCACGAGGGCGCAGATATCTATGTAAATTTGGCAAGCTCGAATGGTAAGATTAATGTTGGTGGCGTAATCTACAAATCGAAGGCTGTACTTTCTAACTCTACCAACCGCGGAAATATCACCGTCGAGGGTAAGGCGGGTAATACTGTTTATGTTGGCGGTGTTATCACAACACAGAATGGCCAGAACCGCACCAACCTTACCAACTACGGTAAGATTACCCTTGACGGAAACTTTAGGGGATCTTGCTTCG
>JAFZDR010000237.1 GCA_017561105.1 Alistipes sp.
CTGTGGATATCCGTTCGGTTCTCACTTGTGTATCGCGTCACGGTGTTTGTGCTAAGTGTTTCGGTCGTAACCTTGCGACAGCTCGTCCGGTACAGAAGGGTGAGGTTGTCGGAGTTATCGCAGCACAGTCTATCGGTGAGCCTGGTACACAGCTTACCCTCCGTACATTCCATGTCGGTGGTGTTGCGGGAGGTTCAACCGTTGAAACAAATGTTGTTTCGAAGTACGAGGGTCGCCTCGATATCGACGATTTGCGCACCGTTAAGGGCAAGAACGCTCAGGGCGAGGCTATCAATATCGTAGTATCGCGTCAGTCTGAGTTGCGTATCGTTGATCCTAAGACCGAGATCGTTCTCTATACTCACGCATTGCCATACGGCTCTACTATCTTCAAGGCAGAGGGCGAGATGGTTGCTAAGGGTGATTTGATCTGCGAGTGGGATCCATATAACGCAGTTGTTGTTGCCGAGACCGATGGTAAGGCTATCTATGACAATGTCATCGAGGGTGTTACTTATCGTGAGGAGCGCGACGAGCAGACAGGTTTGGCTGAGCGCGTAATTATCGACTCGAAGGATCGTACCAAGAACCCTGTTATCCATATTATTGACAAGAATGGCGATGATGTTAAGTCGTACAACTTGCCTGTAAATGCCCATGTTGCGGTTAAGGATAACGCTAAGATTCACATCGGCGACATCATCATCAAGATCCCACGCGTTGTTGGTAAGGGTGGTGGCGATATCACCGGAGGTCTTCCACGAGTTACCGAGTTGTTCGAGGCTCGTAACCCATCTAATCCGGCAATCGTATCGGAGATCGATGGTGAGGTAACATTCGGCAAGATCAAGCGTGGTAACCGCGAGATCGTAATCACCGCTAAGGATGGCGAGATTAAGCGTTACCTCGTGCCACTTTCGCGTCAGATCATCGTTCAGGAGAACGACTATGTACGCGCAGGTATGGCGTTGTCGGACGGTGCAATCACTCCAAGCGACATTCTCCGTATCCTCGGACCTACCAAGGTTCAGGAGTACATCGTTAACGAGGTACAGGAGGTTTACCGTATGCAGGGTGTAAAGATCAACGACAAGCACTTTGAGGTTATCGTTCGTCAGATGATGAACAAGGTTCAGATCGAGGATCCGGGAGATTCACGCTTCTTCGAGAACCAGATTGTCGATAAGTGGGAGTTCATGGATGTGAACGACGAGTTGTACGATAAGGTTGTAGTAACCGATGCGGGCGATTCTGCAAATGTTCACCCAGGACAGATTATCTCGATGCGTAAGTTGCGCGATGAGAACTCATCGTTGAAGCGTCGCGATATGAAGTTGGTTGAGACTCGTCCAATTGTTTCGGCTACTTCGAACCAGGTACTCCAGGGTATTACCCGTGCGGCATTGCAGACTTCGAGCTTCATCTCGGCTGCATCGTTCCAGGAGACTACCAAGGTATTGAACGAGGCTGCAATCCAGGCTAAGAGCGATCCATTGGCTAACTTGAAGGAGAATGTAATCTGTGGTCACCTTATCCCTGGTGGTACAGGTCTCCGCGAGTACGACAATATCGTTGTAGGTCTTAAGTCTGACTTGGAGTTCCTTATCTCGAACAACAAGTAAGATCGATACAACTAAATAGAAAAGTGGCTATCAACCGCAAGGTTAGATAGCCACTTTTTTTAATGTTACGACTGCTAAACTACAGGCACAAACAGCATAGCCAGACCCAACAACAATGCTGTGATAATCAAGATTACAAAAGCAGTACCCAAACAGCCGAATGAAAATCCCAGAATGCCATACTTAGGCTCGGCACCTTCGGGCAATCGCTCGGAGAGAAGAACTGCAATAAGTCCTACAAGCGGAGTGAAGAGTAACGACAAAATAAATGCCCAGCCGAAGCCGATATTGCGGCGGCTTCCAATCAGGCCAATCAAGGCGTCGGCTCCGACACCCAACACAATTGCGAAAATAAGAATCGATAACATAACTCTAAATATTTAGGTTCTATTTATTAAAATCATATCCCTGAATATTGTCGGCATAGTTCGACCAATGCTCGGCACTCTTGTAGGCATCGACCGATTCGGTAGGTACATATATTGTAATAGGGAAACGACTGCCCGCAGAGAATCCATCCCAGCTGCTACCTTCTTTATCTACATATGCAACCGGAGGTGTTGTAGGTTTGCAATATATAATCACATCCGACGATGATGCAGCCTTGCAACAATACTGCTCCATTCTGGTTACACTCGATGGTATGGTTATGCTTTTGATTTCGAAACAATAAAAGAATGCACTCTTTTCAATTGTTGTAACACCCTCCGGAATAGTAACATGTTCCAACTCTGAATTGTACGAGAAAGCAGACTCACCGATAGTTGTAATACCTTCAGGAATGGTATATTCGGTAAGACCCGCCGGAGCAAAGGCCACCACTCTGTCACCGATGATTAGGCAGCGGCCATCTTTTGATGCAAATTTACCTTCAAACTTTTCGAGCGCTAAACAAGATGAGAAGACTTGTGGCTCAACCTCTTGCAGAGAGTTCGGTAGGGTTAGTGACTTAAGGCTATGGCAAGATGTAAATGCACCTTGCGAGATTTTTGTCAGGTTGGCCGGGAGTGTAATGCTTGTAAGCTTTTCACATGTAATAAAAACACCTTCCTCTAAAACTGTAACCTTTGGAGGCACAGTAAATGTTTTGAACGATGTACATGATGCAAAAGCATTAGCGCCGATAGACTCTATTGTGACAGGTAAAGAGATCTCCTGAATGCCGCAGCCGGCAAATGCCCGGCGTTCTATCGTTGTTACACTATTTGGCAACGAGACGCTCTTTAATGTCATGTGACCAATGAACATATCCTCTCCGATGCGTGTGACATCTTTCGAGAATGCCATTATGCCCTTGCCATTTTTGTATTCATTATATACCAATGAGCCATCGTAGGAGAGAGGCCAGCTCGGATTGACAATTTTTCTATCTGTCGTTGTGTACCAAATCTCCTTATATGGGATAGGGTTGTATGATGGCTCGTCGCCGATATAGTCAGATAACGAATTGTTACATGCTACGCAAAGCAGCGCAACAAGAGATAAAATTAAACTTTTCATGGCCGTATCCGATCTATCGTTTCATTCTATAATATGTACCGAATGGCAGCTCCTTGCCTGCGCGGTCGGTGAAGAACAACTCGCCGAGCTCCTCCTTCTTCGGCGCACCAAATGTCTGGCGTACGAGTGTGCGAGCAATGGTCGATGAGAGCCCCATAGAGTAGAGGTTCAATACCAAGAATCCGTCATCGGCAAGCAACTCGGTACACGCCTCCAACATCTCGGCGATATTCTGCTCCAAGATCCACTTCTCGCCATTGGCGCCGCGACCATAAGCCGGAGGGTCAAGTATTATGCCGTCGTAGCGGTTGCCACGACGCACCTCGCGCTGAACGAACTTGAGTGCATCCTCCACAATCCAGCGGATGCCGTCGAGCTTGCTCGATTCCATATTCTCGCGCGACCATGTTACAACCTGCTTTACCGAATCGACATGGGTAACCTCTGCGCCCGACGCTGCGGCTGCAAGAGTTGCACCGCCTGTATAGGCAAAGAGATTCAACACCTTTGGTCGTGCACCCTTGCTCTCCGCCTTCTCGCGGCAGGTATCGTAGATAAAGTTCCAGTTTGCAGCCTGCTCGGGGAAGATGCCGATATGCTTGAATGCTGTGCAAGCCAGGCGCATCGAGAGGTGCATGCCCTTATAGTCGTAGCGGATATTCCAGCGATCCTTCATCTGTGGCTTATTGCGCCACTCGCCACGCTCCTCGCTGCGGTCGGTGCGGAGGAACGATGCGTCGGTCAAACGCTGCCACTCGCGCTCGTCGAGCGACTTGCGCCATACAGCCTGAGGCTCAGGTCGACGGAGGGTGTAAGCGCCAAAACGCTCCAACTTCTCGCCCTCGCCCGAGTCAATCAACTCGTAATCCTTAAAGTTCGGTGTTAAGTTCATATTTTTTAGCGTTTAGCCATTGGCTGTTGGCCATTAGCTTTTTTTCTTCGGCAAAGATAATAAAAAGACGAGAGACGAAAGACGAGAGACGAGAGATTTTTTTGCCGACCAATCATAAATGACATAAAATGACATTCGGGCTACGCCCTTAATGGCAATCGCAGTCTGCGACTGCTGAATAGCAAGTCGGCTCTATTTATTGTTTAATGTTATTCATTGCCATTCTGAATGCCAATGGCTAATAGCTAAGGGCTAATGGCCACAATCAATTATCTTCATCTGGCACGCCTTGCAGTCGAAGCAAAGGCGATACTTTTTTGTTCCACGCACAAGGTAGAGATCACCTCGCAAGCGCGGCTTCTCGAGCAGGCACTCGCCAATCTCGCGACGGATGCAGTAGTCCGAAATCACCACCTGCTCGCCCGCAGTTGTTGCTCGGCAATCCAACCCCTCGGCAATCTCCGCTACACCGTGGTCGGCATAGAACTCTCGTGCAAGGTGGTTTGTAACATTATCCTGCGGTGTGAGAATGGTCGTAGGGTATTTTGCTGCGCGATTTTCGATAAATGCCCCTGATGCTTCATGGCGTGCGATACGCTCCTCTTCGAGCTTCTTGAATACCTCGCGTCGCAACTCGCCAACTACCGACATAGGTGCAAATCGCACCTCCTCTATTTCGATATTTCGCACCTCGAAAATGGTGTCGCCTGAACGCGAAAGCTGTCGGCGCAAAGCCTCCTCGCCCTTTGTCCTATCGCGAGCCTCTTCGCTCTGCTGAGCGACAGTTGCAACGGCAGAAATGCCACTCTCGTCGGTGGCGGTAAGGGTTATTCTACCTTCGCTAAATTGCAAATATAGGTTTGCCGATATGGTGCGCTTAATGCGACTGCGCTCTACCGCTTGCGAGAATAGACGATTGTGGTTGCGGAACAGCTCCATGCCCGCTGCTACACCGTCGTAGCGGTTTAACATAACGCGCTCGCCCTCGATGCCGACAACATTTGTTCCTACCAATGCTCCATTCGATATGAAACACACGCCGTCGCCCGTTACGAGGTCGTGCTTGCGGTCGAGAATGATACCTCGGCGGTCGATGCGTGCAATCTTGCCAATTCTCTCGCCCATAGCTTTAGGAGTGTCGAACGATGCCACACCTCGGCGTTTGCCGTCGAAGAAGTATTCGCCTGCGCCACGAGTAAAGGTGCGCGAGGCATTAGGTTCGAACTCTATTGTGCTACATCCCACCGAACTGCGCTTCACATCGTTGCGCTTGGCTATTTCGATATCGAGAAGTCGGCGGTATAGGCTCACTATATTGCGAACATAGGTGCGATCCTTCAGACGGCCCTCGATTTTGAATGAGCATATTCCCGCATCGATCATCTCGCCCAAACGAGCCGAGAGGTCGAAATCGCGCACTGAAAGCAGGTGCTTGCTCTTTATTATAACCTCGCCCTTGTCGTTGCATAGGTCGTACTCCAGACGGCACGGCTGGCTGCACTCTCCGCGGTTGCCGCTGCGCTCCGATGTCGATCGCGAGAAAAAACAGCGACCACTCTGCGATACGCATATTGCACCGTGAACAAAGGCCTCCAACTCTACGGTTGTAGCCTTGCGGATGTCGCATATCTGCTGCTTGGAGAGTGAACGCTCCAAGATAGCGCGAGCGAAGCCCACCTCTTCGAAGAACTTTACCTTCTCGGGAGATATGCAGTTGGTCTGTGTTGAAGCGTGTAGCTCGATAGGCAATCCCATGCGGCAATAGGCCATATCCTGCACGATAAGTGCATCGACGCCCGCCTCGACCAAAGCCATGGCCTGCTCGCGAGCATCCTCTAATTCGCTATCGAAGAGCAGGGTGTTGAGGGTTGCATAGACCTTTGCACCGTAGCGGTGAGCATACTCCGCCACGCGGGCAATATCGTCGATGGTGTTGGTTGCCGCATAGCGGGCTCCAAATCGTCCTGCACCGATATATACAGCGTCGGCACCGCAGTCGACAGCATCAACCGCAGTTTCAAAATCCTTTGCCGGAGCGAGTAGCTCTATTTTGCGAATCATAACTATATTACTCTTTCTTATCGGAAGCATCGTTGTTACCGATGCCCTTTACATACTTGTTTAGCCACATATCCACCTCGTAAAGTGAGTGTAGAATGTTCTCGCGAATGATATAACTGTGGCCATCGAGTGGCAGCTCCACATGGCGGACAAATTTCTTATGACCGCGCAGGGCCTGGTAGTAACGCTCACTCTGAATAGTGTGCGTGCCACTGTTCTCATCTTTGCTACCGTGAATCAGCAATATCGCACCATTCAGCTTGTGTGCATAGTTGAATGGCGACATGTTCTGATAGATCTTGTTTGCTGCCCAATAGTGGCGTCCCTCATCTTGGAAACCGAACGGAGTAAGCGAGCGGTTGTAGGCGCCGCTATATGCGATGCCCGCCTTGAAGAGCTTGGAGTGCGAGAGCAGATTGGCAGTCATAAATGCGCCATAGGAGCGACCACCGACCGCTACACGATTAGGATCTCCGTATCCCGCTTCATCCAGCGCCTTGATAGCAGCTTCGGCATTCATTACCAACTGCTTTACGAATGTGTCGTTTGCTCTCTTCTTGCCCTCGATAGGAATCAGCGGCATTGCCATACTTTCCATTACACAATATCCCTGCGTGAGCCAAAATAGCATTGACGATGCAGTATTTGGCAGGCTCAAGTGGGCATATTGCGAAGTTCGCGGATAGGCTGCAGCCTCGGCCGAACGATAGCTGCGAGGGTAGGCCCACAAGAGTACGGGTAGCTTACCATCGCGCTTGGCATTATATCCGGCAGGAAGCCATACAAACGACTTTAGCTCTACGCCATCAGCTCGTTTGTAGCTCATCAGCTTGCGAGTTACCCCTTTGAGCAAAGGGTATGGCTCGTCGAAGTCGGTGATGGCCTTGCGCGATCTCTTCTTGAAGTTGCATAGATAGAAGTTCTTAGGCTCCTCGAACGACTCGCGCGAGGTGATGAATATGCGGGCTGTAGGATCCTTTACGGCAATAATCTCTTCGTGGTATGGTGCTTTGCTTTTCCATACGACCTTGCTCTTGCCCTTTTCTATATTGTAGAGTACCAACTCCGGTATAGGACCATCTAACGAGTAACCCTTGCTGTTAAACAACAACTCGTTGTTCTTCTCGTCGCTCCATAACACTTTGCGACCGTATTGGTTGGTAACCATAACAAGGTTGCCGGGATGCTCGTGTATGATTTTTCGGTCGTAGCTGAGAATCTTATTGCGACTGCTTGTGTCACCGGGCCTAAAGCTGTAGATGGTGATTGTGTCGTTGGCTTTCTCCTCCACTACGGCAAGATCGTCGTTGCACCAATATATCTTCGAGAATGGCTTGGTTGTGCGTACAACCAGACGACGACTTTCGGTAAACGGAGCCTCCTGCTCATATACGGATGTCTTATAGTCGGTAACATCTTTTTTGGCATTTACCGTCCAAGTAAGTGTCGCAGGCTTGTCTGCTCGCCACGATAGGTTGTTGCGCTGTTTGACCGTCTTCTCGATATTACCCTCCAAATCCTCGATTGTGGTTTTTGATTTGAGATCCATAAATGTGGCCGTATTGGAGTATGGCTCGGTCACACGATAGACTATCAGGTGCTCCTTGTCCGGAGAGATGCTTATGGTTCGATAGATTGCGGGCTCGCCAATCTCCTTTTCGCCTGAAGGGGAGATACGCACAAGCTGCGAAGAGAAATAGTATTTGAAATTCTGAAGGTCGAAATCGTCGCGCAGTAGTCCCTGGATACTCCTTGCACGCATCTTCTTTCCCAGCGACTCTTGCACTATAGGGCCTGTCGGAGTGGTACGCACAGGGGCCTCGCCACCTTCAACCACACATGTTGTGAGAAAATCGGTGTCGTTAATCCATATAACGAATTTTCTCGCGGTGGTGTTTATACGACGATTGCTGACGCGAAGAGCTTTGCCATCCTCTAAACTTGCCGAGTAGAGGTATGTACCATCGCTCTCGCTGTAGAAGATCAACACCTTATCGCCTTTAGGATACCACACGGCTCGTTTGATAGTGCCACCCTCGGGCAGACCGTTTACCTTGATCTCCTCTCCATTTGGAATGCGCTTGAGTGTCAGGTATTGAAATCCCTTTTCGCGCAGACGGCAATATCTGCTTGGGTCGATATGTACATTTGCTAAGAAGAGACCGTCGAGAGGCACATCCTCGATAGGTATCGAGGTGTTGGCATACATCAACATTACAGCCGAGATATCACTGTTGAATACAGGGTTCGGTGTAGGAGTTGTAAATACGAGCTCCTCAATCTCCTGCGGAGGTCGCTTGTATGGTATCTGTTTCGCCTCGACCAACGACATCGACAAGAGTGTCAATGATAAAACGACAAGAAATCTCTTCATAATACAGATCTGATAGGGTTTTCTAAGTGCAAATATAACAATAAAATTTGGAAGGTTAGATGGCTGCTAAATTTATTTTATAATAGATGCTCTATTATCCGTGAAAAAAAATTACCTTTGTGCCACCAAACTACAAATCGGATGAAAAGAGTCTATTTTTTGATTGTTGCAGCACTTGCATTGTGCTGTGTCGGCTGTACTACAGACCTCAACGAGGTGGGTGCAGGTGCATCTAAGAGTACCGTTCTCACCGTGGCTGTTCAGTCGCCTACAAAGGTCGCTTTGGGCGATAAGAATGGAGATGGCGGCTACTCGGCAACCTGGAGCGAGGGCGATAAAATCTCGGTTAATGGTTATATCTCGGAGGAGGCACTTCTCAGC
>JAFZDR010000238.1 GCA_017561105.1 Alistipes sp.
CTGGGATGATTTTCAAATCCTCAATCTTCCAACCCTTTACAGCCTTTGTTGCGTTCATTGCCAAGTGGCGGCAGTGGAACGAGATGATATTTACATTCTTCAAGTCTGCCGAGTAAGAGTGGAAACCGAACTCGCGTGAATAAGGAGTGTAGCGCATAAGCTTCAACTCATTTACGACATCCATGCTCTTCCAATCCTCAGGGAAATTCAAGACAACCTCGCGCTTCTCGCCAGGCTGGAGGAAGTAGACATCACCTGTAGTCTCGGGCAGTGTGCGACGGAACTTTGTGACATTCTTGCGCGAATCAGCGATAAAGAGGCTGATCTGGATAGGCTTCTCCTCGAGATTCACGAGAGTGAACGACAACGCCTTGTAGTTGGTGAGGTCGAAGTGCTGATCTACGGTGAAGCGGGTGTGCTTCTCGTCGTGGTGAGGAACGATAGTCACATCGTTCTCCTCGCAAATGAGGCGTGACTTGTGGCTCTTAAGACACTCGCGCGGAGAGTCCTGAATGAGTTTAATCTCCTTAGGCTTAGCCACAACAGTTGCTGATGCCAAAATGACAGCAATCAGTAGTAATAGTGATTTTTTCATTTTTGTATGTTATTAGGTATTATTTTGCATTTGCGCGGATGTTATACATCTCGTAACCCACATTGCGGAGTGCCTTGACCATCTCGCTGTATGGAGTGTCGCAGATATCGGTGAAGCCGACATTGAAGTTCTCGCCATCGAAACGGCCTGTGGTAGCCTGGTCGGAGAACTGATGCCAGTGAGTACCTACGATATTTGGATGCTCCAATGCCGAGCGAACATACGCCTCGTAAGCCTTGGCACGCTCCTCCTGCGAGTCAACCTCGATGAGTGAGTGGTGGAATGGACCACGGTCGCGAGTGCCGAAGTGAAACTCACCGATAATCAACGGCTTGTCGATGCCCTCTGGCTGAGTATAATCCTCGAGAGTAAGACGGTAGAAGTTGTGACTGATAGCGTCACAATACTGAGCACCAATCACGATAGCCTTCTTGTTCGAGTTCGAGAAGCGGCAACCGAGGTACAAGAGTCCCGGTGCGTAGTCGTTGAATACCTCGCGACAGTTGCGGAAATACTTGTGGATAACCAGATCGTTGAACTCTACAAGGTCGGCGTGTGACTGCTCAGGCAGATCCTGCTCATTGTTGAGCATATCCTTCCACGATGCGAATGATGTGCCCCATACTGCGTTGAGGGCCTTGATATCACCGTTGTACTTATTTTTGTAGTGCTTGATAAGCTCGTGCTTTCCGATGAGTGTCGAAGGGTTCTTGGCGATAGTAGCCGCAAGGAACCACTCCTCGCCCCACTTCAACTCGTTATCCACGAAAAGACCTACCAAGTAAGGATCCTTCAACTCCTTCTCGCGAGCCTTCAATTGGTCGATGATATTCTGCTTGAAGCTTGGATCCCATGGGTCCATAAAGCGCCACCAAGTACCACCCGAACCCTTAATCTCCTTGGCTCTAACCTCCAAACGCTCGATGTAAGGAGTTTTCGACATCAGGCAGATATCCTTGTCCGAAGAGTTGGCGATGGTGTTCAATCCCCAGCTCTGCAGACGGCGGTGTGCCAACTCGGCATAGATATTCTTGTAATCCTTACCATACTTGCGGTAGCAGTTCGATGATGAGAAGTCGTAGGTTTCGTAGATGTTGCGTGCGGCGTAGTATGGCTTAAGGAGTGCATCGTGAGTGTAGTAGAACTGCTCGAACTCCGAACCCTCGGTCGGAAGATTCTCGAAGAACTCGCGACGATTGTCGAGCGGAGTGATTGCCGACGACGGAGTTACGCGCACTGCGCCGTGCGACCACCAAAGGCAACCCTCCGGGTCGATAAACCACCATTGACCATCCACCTTCTTGAAGTAGAAACGACCTGTTGCCTCGTAACGAGGGCCATTTGCCCAACCTCCGTACTTGTTGCGGTCGGTAGGACCTGTGTACTTTGCAAGGTCGGCCTCCTCAGCCTCGCGAGCCTTCTGCAACTCCTCGTCAGAGTGAATCTTGCCCTTCCACTCGTTATACTTGTACTGTCCGTATTGGTCGATGAACGGGAAGAACTCCTCGTGCGACATCTTCACCTCGGCAGGATTCTCCTTGCGCTTGCCGTGAAGTGCCTTCAAGTTGGATACGCGCCAACCGTTCTCGTGGTCAGTTTCGAAGAGTGCCAAGTAGCAACCCTGGAAAACAATATGTTTTACAGCTGTCAAGTCTGCCGAATATGATGCGAAACCAAATTCCGAAGAGTATGGAGTGTAGCGCATCGGGCTCTTGCGGAGAGTAGCCTCTACATCGGGGTGCTGCAACGGCTCTGGGAACTCCAATACCACCTCACGCTTTTCGTAAGGCTTGAGGTAGTACAAATCGCCCACTGTCTGTGGGAGAGAGCGGCGCGACTTGGATCTAACCAGATGTTCATCGGTGTTTGCGATATGGAAAGTTACTCGCAACGGTTTTGAATCGAGATTCTCAATGGTAAACGAAACTGCCTTATAATCGGCAAAGTTCCACTCGCCCGCCATTCGAACTTCCGATTCGTGAACGCCTTTATACGGCATTACCAATACGCTGTTGCCTTCGCACTTTACATCGGCTTTGACACCACTGATATTCTCGCACGGTGTCTCCTTTATGAGTTTGATGTTTTTTGACTCATTCACGACAACAAATGCTGCCACCGTAATCGCTGATAGAACCATCGCGAATAACAGATTTTTCTTCATTGTAAGGTCTTAATTTATGTGGTTAATATTCTCTTCTATCTAACTGTGGTCTAAGCTATACACCACAGTGGTGCTCTGTGGTGCAAAGTTAGTTAATAATTTCGAAACGGCAAATTTTTTAGACGATTTGCTATCTTTTATTTGAATTTTGTCAGAGCGTGTCAAATTTTTTGTATCTTCGCATAATTAAACCCAAAACTAACTTTTGTATGATAACTTTTATTTGCTGTTTGGTACTTCTTGTTGCAGCCTATTTCACCTACGGAAAATACCTCGAGAAGGTTTGTAAGGCTGACGCAAAGGCTGATGTTCCAAGCAAACGACTCTACGATGGCGTCGATTATGTGCCAATGCCGCGTTGGCGTACATTCCTTATCCAGTTGCTCAACATTGCAGGTACAGGCCCGATCTTTGGTGCCATACTCGGTGCTTGCTACGGACCTGTGGCATTCCTCTGGATCACTATCGGAGGTATCTTTATGGGTGCAATGCACGACTACCTCTCGGGTGTAATTCTTGTTCGCAACGACGGTTTGAGCATTACCGAGATTGTTGCACGCTACCTCGGCAAGGGTGCAGGCATGTTTATGCGAGTATTCTCGGTGATTTTGCTCTTGTTGGTGGGTGTTGTATTTGTGGTTAGCCCGGCTGACATCCTTGCAACCAAGTTCGCAGTTATCTCTAAAAGCTGGTGGTTGGTAATCATCTTTGTCTACTACTTTATCGCTACTTTGTTGCCGGTAGATAAGCTTATCGGCAAGGTCTATCCTCTCTTTGGTATCGCATTGGTTACAATGGCGCTCGGATTGTTGGGTGTGTTGATTTTTGGCGACTACACCATTCCGAGTATGACACTCGAAAACCTTCACATAAACAAGGCTAACTTGCCGTTGGTGCCAACACTCTTTATCACAATTGCGTGTGGTGCAATTTCGGGTTTCCATGCAACACAGTCGCCGTTGATGGCGCGTTGCGTTAACAATGAGCGCGAGTGCCGCTTTGTATTCTACGGCTCTATGATTTCGGAGTCTGTTATCGCCTTGATCTGGGCTGCTATCTCTATGGCATTCTTCTATGACGAGGGCGGTATCTCGGTAGTTATGGCAGGCCACACTCCTGCTTGGGTGGTAAACGAGATTTCGAACACTACACTCGGTGTTGTGGGCGGTATCCTTGCAATCTTGGGTGTTGTGGCTGCTCCTATCACATCGGGCGATACAGCATTCCGCTCGGCACGATTGATTATTGCCGATGTATTCCATATCGAGCAGCGCACAAAGTGGAAGCGACTCTTAATCTGTATTCCTATCTTTGCATGCGGTGTGGCGCTCACATTCGTAAACTTCGATGTTGTATGGCGCTACTTCGCTTGGACCAATCAGGCGTTAGCTTCGGTGGTCTTGTGGTGTATCGTGGTCTATCTCCACAAGGAGAAGTGTAACTATTGGGTAGCACTTATTCCGGCCATATTTATGACCTACATCTGTTCGTCGTTTGTCTTCGTATCGAATCAGTTTGTCGGAATGGGTGCAGTGCCTATGGCTTATCTCTTGGGTGGCGTAGCAACTATGCTGCTCTCGGGATATATGGTTTACACCTTGGTGCGTAATCGTAAGAACGAACTCCTCAAAAAATAGTTGTTATGGGAAGGATAACCCTTAAACCGACCGAGAATCAGAACTTTATACTTCTCGGTGGTGATTTTGCCAAGGCTCTCGATTTTGCCCACTCGCAGGAGAGTGAGGGCAACTTCGAAGAGGCGTGCAATGTGCGCTACAAGGCGTTTCAGCAGATTGTCGATGTTCTGCCCGAGGATGAGGCTGTGGAGCTCGACTTCTCGCATCAGAACACCCGCGCAGCGATAGAGATTGTCTATGGCTCGGCTGTAGATAACTTCCTGGCGGGCGATGTGGAGCTTTCGGCAGCGCAGCTCGAGCTCTTGTTGGAGTGCGATAGCGAGGATCATATCGAGGCAACACCGCAGTTGGCGTTGTGCTATATCGCCCTGGAGGAGTGGGAGTGTCTGGAGGAGATATTGCCCGATTTGGGCGATAAGAGCGCCTTTAAGCCGCTTGTTGAGGCGTTGGCAGAGTATGCCCGTACGGGTGCAATCTCGGCCGAGGCGTTGTCGGCATTGCGTCGTCATCGCCACCTCTGCGAGGAGTTGAAGGCTGCGGAGCATCCGGCAAACGAGGCGTATCTGAAGGATATCTCTTCGGAGCGACCAACGCAGCAGGCTCTTGCTCGCGAAATCTATCTGCGATGCGAACCGTTGTTCCTCAAGTATGACGGATTTTTGAAGGCGTTGTAAATAGCCTATGAAATAATTAGAGAGGGTGCCGAATTTCGACACCCTCTCTTGTTTATTATATAAGTATAATTAGATCTTAGCTACACGATTTGCGTGACGGCCACCCTCGAACTCTGTGTTCAACCACTCCTCGAGAATAGCAAGCGCCTCCTCGTTCGAGATAAAGCGAGCCGGCAAAACAAGTACATTGCTGTCGTTGTGCAAGCGTGTGAGGTGTGCAATCTCAGGGAGCCAGCAGAGCGATGCGCGTACCTTTGTGTGCTTGTTCAATGTGATAGCCATACCCTCGCCCGAGCCGCAAATGCCGATAGCGCGTGGGAACTCGCCCGCCTCCAATGCGTCGGCCATAGGGTGCGCAAAGTCAGGGTAGTCGCAGCTCTCCTCCGAGTGGCAGCCAAAATCGAAAACCTCGAAGCCCTTAGCCGAGAGATATCCGGTCAAAAACTCCTTCAAATCGTAGCCTGCGTGGTCGCAAGCGATACCAATCTTGTTCATAATGTTCTATTATTTAGATATGATTCAACTCTTTCGTACTACAAATATAGTAAAAAAGCGAAAAGAGTGAACACTATTTTGCAATAAATAATTCAATTCTTGACTCAATCGCCTAATTGCAGATGAGAGCCATACGCTCGTTGAGGTAGTTGCGAACATCCTCCCACTTGTAGAATGGACCCTCAACACTCTTGATAGGGAGTGTGATGTCGTTCTCATTCTCGAGGAAACGAACCAAGATGTCGTCGCTCTTCTTACTGCGATAGAGTACCATCTGCAAGTTCGATGCCATGGTTACCATCTTGTACGACGACCACTTCTCGTTCAACTTGTCCACATCCGAGATGTCGAGTCCGCTTGGGTACTCGTTGCAGTTCAATACTGCAAGCAGACCAAGAATGTAGTAGTCGTGGCCGAAACGGAGGTTTGCAGCTGCGCTGTTCTTACCCTCGATTGCGAGGTCGGCATACGAAATAATGTCGTTTACGGTCGCCTGCATAGGTGCATAGCGCTTAAGGCCATTCTCAACCGATGTGGTAGCATAACGGCAGTACCAACGGTAGTTCTCGTAGAGATATACGGTGTGGCGCTCGTCTGCCGAGAAGATCGAGTCGATAAAGCTGCGGTCGTGCCAGCCGAGGTTCTGCACAGCATCAAGGCGCTTGTAGAGATCGATCATGATAGATTGCATGCTGCGATTGTACTTCTTGCACAAAGGCTCGATATTGGTGAATACAAGGTTGCAGCTGTGGCTGAAATCGTGCTTCTCGGCCCATGCGCTCAAACGCAACCACCACTCGTCGGTGCCGGTGATTACTCTGCCGGCATAGCGAGGATCCTTGAGGAAAGGCATAGATGGGCGTACTACGCTCTTGTGCTGAATAGCTGCGTCCATGCGGGTCTCGAGCATTGGCTCGCACTCCTTGAGCGACTCGTTGAAGGCTGCCATCGACAATACGCAACGGGTGTAGTCCGATGAACGCGAGTCGATAATGGCACCGCGGTAGAATACAGGCTTGAAACGCTCGTACATTCTGCGGGCAATGCCCTTGTGCTGCTCGAAGCCTACGCGTGTGAGGTCGCCATAGCGCTGGTGGTGAGCCTCGCTGATCTTGGTCATCATAGCCTTGAGTTCCTTGCCCTTAGGGGTGAGGATGTTCATCTCGTCGGCGCTCTCCAACAACTCTACAAGGCTCAATACATACCAGTCGTGAGCCTCGTGGCGCGAGCCGTGACGACCGTAGTGCGAGATGTAGAATGGTTTGTAACCCTTTGGAGCCTCGGCGATAGGCTTAAAGAAGTATGGTCCCGAATAGACCGAAAGTGTGGTGTTGGCAAGGTGCGGATGCGCGTCGATATCCTTGCGTGACTCGCTCTGAGCCATTGCAGTCAGCGCAAACGCTACTGCCACTAAAATGGATAAAAATCTCTTCATAAATTAGTTTCGTTTATTGTTTTTACTCTTTAATATACAACTCTTGTTGCACCCTTCGCACTTCGACTTGGGGCATACTATAAGCTTTACCAACCACACCATGGCCGCTACCATTGCTGCAGCGATTACTACCCATGCTACCACCTCGTGCCACACCATATCTGCGCTACATAAATAGTTGTACAATATGGTATACTACGAATGCGCATATCCAAGCCACAGCCGTGTTGTAGATTGCCGACGCTATAGCCCACTTCCAACCGCTCTCCGAGCCGATTGTGGCAATGGTAGCCACGCAAGGGAGATATAACAGCGTGAATACTAACAATGCTGCTGCCGATGGGGTTGTGAAGTCGCCACTCTCGGCCAATTGAGCCTTTAGTGCAGTAGGATTGTCCTTCTCTTCGCCGCTCTCCTCGTTGTAGAGCACTCCGAGTGTGCTGACCATAAGCTCCTTTGCTGCTATGCCCGACATAAGCGACACACTCGCCTTCCAATTCAGACCGAGCGGCTCAAATGCAGGTTCGCAAAAACGACCTATGCGACCGATGTAGGAGTATTCGTAGTTGGTTGTTTGACTCTCGCTCTCCTGCTGACGAGGGAAGTAGCTGAGGAACCACACTATAATCGATGCAACGAGTATCACTCCGCCAACATTGCGAAGATACTGCGCACAGCGTTGCCACATATGCGATATTGTAGCCTTAAAGGTCGGGATGCGATATGGCGGTAACTCCATTACGAACGGTGTTTCATCCTCTTTGAATAGGAACTTGCGCATCAGCAGTGCCGTGATCATCGCCACGACGATGCCGAGCAGATATATGCCGAGCATCACCACCGACGAGTAGGCCGAGAAGAATGTTCCGATAAGGATTATATAGATCGGCAGACGCGCACTGCACGACATAAATGGAATGATGAATGAGGTGATAAGTTGGCTGCTGCGACTCTCAATTATGCGTGTTGACATCACCGCCTGCACATTGCAACCAAAGCCCATAATGAGCGGAATAAACGATTTGCCGTGCAGACCTATCTTGTGCATAAACTTATCCATTATGAACGATGCGCGGGCCAGATAACCCGAGTCCTCCATAAACGAGATAAAGAGGTAGAGGATGATAATGTTAGGCAAAAAGGCGATTACGCTGCCTACACCGCCAATGATACCTCCGCATATCATATCCTTGAGTATGCCGTCGGGCAGCCATTGCTCGAACACTCCTCCGATATAGGCGATGCCCTGCTCGATCCACTCCTGCGGATAGGCGCCAAGGCGGAAGGTGCAGTAGAACATCAGCCACATAACCATCAGGAATATCGGATAACCCAAAATGCGATGTGTAACTATGGCGTCGATAGCGTGGGTAAGGTTTTCGAGTCGCTCCTCGCCTTTGGTGAAGGTTTCACGCAAGGCTCCCATAATAAAACCGCGCTTCTGGTTGGCCATTGTGGTCTGAATATCCTCATCGGTGCCGAGGTCGTACTTTAGGTGCTGTCGCTCTTTCTCGCAGATGCGCTGCCACTCCGAGTAGTGAGGGCATGCTGCGAGCATCTGCTTAACCTCGCTGTCATCCTCGAGCATCTTCATCGCAAAATAACGCGGTGGGAATGAGGTTGGCAACTCCTCGCGATGGGCCTTCATCTCCTTGTCTAAGGCGAGGACACTCTCCTCGACAACTCCTTGGCTTATGTGGATATGGCGCACTCTGTTATCGCGCTCCTCATAGACCTCGATTGCTGCATCGAGTAACTTCTCGACACCCTTGCCGTTGTGACCCTCAACCGGAATAATAGGCACACCCATCATCTTGCCTAAAAGTTCGTGATCGAGTGTTGCACCATTGCGGTTAAGCTCATCGTACATGCTCAATGCCACAACCATACGACGCTTCATGTCGATAAGCTCGATCGTAGGGTAGAGGTTGCGCTCAAGGTTCGATGCGCACACCACATTCAGTATGATATCGGGTCTGTTCGATGCGATAAATCGACGGATAGAGATCTCCTC
>JAFZDR010000239.1 GCA_017561105.1 Alistipes sp.
ACAACCGTTCTCGATGCGTCGAACTTCCACAACTACATCTTCAGCAGTGGCGAGTCGACCGATTGGACCGGCACCGACAACTACGATGGTTGCTCGGTATTGACAGCAAAACCAACAATTCAGTAACCCCTAAAAAGCTACAGAGATGAAAAATTATTTGAAACCACAATTTGAGATTTATGAGGTCGTAGCCGAAAAGGGTTATGGCGATAGCGTTCTTCTCCCGGGCTTCGGAGGCGAGAGCGACGAGTTGGTTTACTAATTAGGCTATTAGCCATTGGCTATTGGCCATTAGCTGAAAAAATCGGGCGGGAAAACTTGCCCGATTTTTTTTTGTTTTGTACAATAATTTCGTATCTTTGCAACAGATAAAACACCCTTTACCCTTCCCGAACAATCGGGGGGGGGGTAATTTGTTTATTATCAACGACTTGCAAGAACTTACATATTAACAACAAAATATCAATGAAAAATTCGGTAAAACTTTTCTTGGCAGTTGCCGTTTTGTTTGCAGGCTCTGCTTGTACGACAGATGTAACTGAGGACCTTGGCGTAAATGGCTTGGGTCAAACAAAAATTGTTCTCTCGCTCGAGGAGTCGCGTACTCAGCTCGGCGAGAAGGTGGGCGACCTCTACCCCGTTTATTGGAGCGAGGGCGACCAGATTTCGGTTAATGGTGTAGCGTCGAACGCCTTGACTGCCGAGCAGGCAGGTTCGTCGAAGGCTGCATTTACCGTAAACGGCACCCACGACACATTCAACATCGCCTACCCTGCAGCAGAGGCCGATCAGGTACTCTTCGCAGCAACTCAGGCTCACACCTCTAACACCACTTTCGCAAGTGGCGCTGCTACTCTCTATGGTGTAGGCTCGGCAGAGCAGGGCGCTAAGTTGCACCACCTCACAGGTGTATTGAAGTTTGGCGTGGTTGGTTCGGCAACCTTGAAGAAGGTGCAGATTTCGACTATCGACAACGCCCCTATCGCAGGTGCATTCGATATCGACTTCACAACCGGCGAGGTTTCGCCAAGTGCAGCGGCTGTTTCGGCCATTAACTACTCGTTTGGCGAGGGTGTAGCACTCTCGAGTGAGCCAACAGATATCCATGTTGCCGTTCCTGCGGGTGTTTACAATGAGTTGTACATCACCTTGTACGACAACAATGGCGGTGTGATGTTCGCAACCGCAAAGGCTGACGATGAAAAGCCTCTCTCAGCAGGCAATGTTCGTTCGTTCTCGAAGCACATCGAGTTCGCGCCTATCAACTCATCTGCACACATCATCAGCGAGGCTGCCGACTTGGTTAAGTTTGCATCGGAGGCTGCTACAACGACTAAGGATGTAGTATTCGTTAATGATATCGATATGTCGGAGGTTGAGTGGACTCCAATCGAGGGTTATGCCGGCTCAATCAACGGTAACGGCTACGCAATCAAGGGATTGAAGGCTCCATTGTTCGGCACAACAAATGCAAAGATTAAGGGTTTGCACCTCACCGAGCTCAATGCAGAGTGGGCAACCTATGCTAAGGCGGGCGCTTTTGCTTCGTACCTTGCTGACGGTGGCGTACTTTCGCACTGCTCGACCGATGGTAAGATTGTCATCAACAACACAACCTATGCCGAGCCTGTAGTGCGCCAGCAATATGACTTCGTATATGGCGGATTGGTTGGTTTGACCACAGGTGCGACCATCGAGCACTGCGAGAACAAGGCTGACATCACCATCACCTCTGTATGTTCGCAGTCGGTAGCAGGCTCTAACTTCTATGGTTTCAGCTTTGGTGGTGTAGTGGGAGCAGCAGACCTCGTAGAAGGAGGCAACCCGACATCTATCACTCACGCAGTGAATCGTGGAGCAATTCACATCAACAACACAACGGCTCTCTCTCGTGGTTACTACTGGATGGGAGGTGTATTCGGTCAGACAATCGCCGATAACAGCCTTTCGGCATTCAGTCACTGCTATAACTATGGTAACATATCGACAAAAAAGGATTGCTCACTTCCAGCACTCCGACTTGGTGGCGTATTCGGTGACCTTGCAACCAACCAAATCAGCACTTGTGACTTCATTGAGAACCACGGTGACATCTTCGTTCACGGAGAGGTCGCATCAAATGTAATCCAAGTGTATGGTATTGGCTATACAGCGTATGTCGTAGATGGTGTGAACGACTGTCTTAACACGGGTGATATTGACGTACATAGCAATGCTTTGGGCAATATGTATATCTGTGGAGGTATCTTGGGTATTACCGCAAGTAGCGAAACCAAGGGTGTATGCCATCGTATGAAGAATGAGGGTAACATCACCTTCGCACCTTACAATGCGTCATCAAAGATGACAGGTACACTCACTGTTGCAGGTTTGACCAACAATCTCAACTGCGGCATCGAGGGTACAGCCGGCAGTCCTTCGGGCAATAGCGGTGCAATTCGTGTGACCTCCGTAACCCAAAATATAACATACATTGCAGGTGTAGCAAACAATCTTGGCGAAGGCTTCACCCTCACAAATGTTGAGAATAGCGGCTCTATCACTGTTGACGGAGATGTTACGGGCACGGCAGGCGACATCTATGCGTGTGGTATAGGTGCAACACTCAAGGCAAACTCAATACTCAACGATGTAAAGAATAGCGGTAGTATAAATGTAGGCGGTAGTGCAAGTCGATATGTAATCACAGCAGGTATCGCTAACGAGGTGCGTTGCACAATGACCAATGTTTCGAATAGCGCAGATATCAATGTTACGGCCACATCGGGCTCGAATGCCTTTGCTCTCGGTATTGGCCGTTTGATTTATCTCAGAGCAACCGATGTCTACAATACAGGAGATATCACCTACTCCGGCACTTCGACTGCAGGAGCGATTCAGGTAGCGGGACTCTATGGTACACTCGGCAACAACTCGCTTAGCACAGATGCCGCAAATCCATCGAGCAATAGCGGAACTGTCACCTTCAACGGTAAAGCATTGGATTCAAGCAAGACTGTTAAGGTTGCTGGATTCTCTGCCATATTGAACTACAGCAAGGGTGTATCGAAACTCTTGAACAAGGGAAATGTTGTATGTGTGGGTATTGCAGAGAATGTTGCACCAATTCACCTCGGAGGTTTGGCGTGCGATGTCAACCACCCTGCAAGCAACTGCGAGAATAGAGGTACAGTATCGTTCTCGGGTTTAGCAACAGGCACTATGTATGCATCGGGTATCGGCGTGACTATGGGCGCAACAGGCACCTTGACCAATGTTACAAATAATGGTAAAATCACCTCGACAGGCTCGCACAATGCCCAAGTTCGCTTGACAGGTATCATTGGATTAGAGTATGCCGCAGGAACATTGACCGGCGCACGCAACAATGGTGATATCGAGATGAATGGCGAGGTTAAGGCAAGTATCGGTATCGCAGGTATCTGGCCGGTAAACCAGAAAGCTGAGACCACATTTATAGACTGCCACAACAGCGGCATTATTTCGGTAATAAGCACAACCGAGAATACCAGCTCGAACAATATCGGAGGTTTGGTGGGTTACACTGCCCAAAATATGACTTTCGACGCTTGCTCCAATAGTGGCAAGACGGTTGATGGTGTCAAGAAGGGCATCTATGTTGACCAGCCTGTAAAGCACGGCTACTTCGATATTGCAGGTTGTGTTGGTTATGTCTACAAGGCGAAGATCACCTTCCTCAATGGCTTCACCAATAGCGCAGATATCTATGTCAAGGCCACCAACACCTACGCAGGAACATACCCAGTGGGTGGCGTGTTGGCAGTTTACAACCTGGCAAACGCAAGCTATGCAGAGTGGACAGGCACCGTCAAGAATACGGGTAAGATTACCTTCGATGGTGACGCATCGGCAAGCAAGACTCTTGCGGTGGGTGGCATTATCGGTATTTCGGGTGCTGTAGATTGCGAGGCTAAACTCGTTAATACTGGCGATATCGTTGTCAAAGACACCGCCAAGATCCCAGCAACAAATGGCTTTGGAGGTATTATAGGTGTCGCCGGCGGTACTATAAATGGCGCACAGTCCTACTTTACGCTCGAGAAGAATTATGAGATAGCCGCAAATGTAGGCTTCATCACCGGCTCGGCTCGTGCAAATGGCTCAGTAGTAGCAAGCAACTGTAAGATTGGTGGCGGTGTGTTAAAGTATGATGAAGCTGACGAGTCTATGAAGGTTGTTCCATTCACCGAGGGCGACTTCCACAACTACATCTACGGTAGCGGAACAAATACCGATTGGACCGGCACTGACAACTACGACAGTTGTACTCTCCTCTCGGCTAAGCCGGAATAAGTAAAACCCAAAAACAGTTACGATTATGAAGAATTACACAAAACCTGAATTTGATATTTTCGAGGTAGCTGTCGAGGGCGGCTATGGCGATAGCGTGCTCCTTCCGGGCTTCGGTTCGGAGAACGACGAGTTGGTTTACTAATTAGCTTTTAGCCATTGGCCATTAGCCATTAGCTAAAGAATAGAGAGAATCGGGCGGGAAAACTTGCCCGATTTTTTTGTGTTTTTTCGATAATTATTTTATACCTTTGTATAACAAATAATGCAAAGACGACAAAGTACTCTCCCTGAATTTTTCGGGGGGGGGTATTTGGGTTTTAATGCATTGACTATTAGTATTTTACAAGCCCGAAAAGACATTTTAACAAAACTTTCTAAAACTTAACACAATGAAACACCCAACAAAAATTTTCATGGCAGTTGCGGTTTTGTTTGCAAGTTTTGCTTGTACAACAGATGCGACCGAAGACCTCGGAGTAAAAGTTGGAGGTCAAACAACATTGACAATCTCGTTGGAGGAGTCGCGTACTCAACTTGGCGAGAAGGCTGACGGCGTTTACCCGCTCTACTGGAGCGAGGGCGACCAGCTCTCTTTGAATGGTGTAACCTCTGCAGCTCTTACTGCCGAGCAGGCGGGCGCAGCCTCTACACAGTTCACCTTCGATGGCGTCATCGGCTACCCTTACAACATTATCTACCCTGCAAGCGCTACAAACGAGGTTACCTTCCTCGCTGAGCAAAGCTACGTTGCGGGCACATTCGCAGCTGGTGCTGCGCCGATGTATGGCTACGCAGCAAGTGCGGGCGATGCTATTCAGATGAACAACCTTGTAGGCGTACTCTGCATTCAGCCTTATGGCGAGGGTATAACCCTTACAAGCGTATCGGTGAAATCGCAGTCGGGTGCTATTGCAGGTTCTTACACCGTTGATCGCGCAACAGGCGCTTTGACCGCTGTAGCCGACACCACTTCGGACACCGTAACTATGTCGCTTGGTGACGAGGGTTTGGCACTTGGTGCAACCCCAACCCCAATCTATATCACCGTTCCTGCAGGTCAGTATGGCCTATTCTCGGTTACACTCAGCACTGCAACCGACAAGATGGCTCTCTACTTCGATAGTTCATCGAAGCCTATCTCGGCAGGTACCGTTCGTGAGTTCACCCCATTTGTCTATGCAGCAAATGTGGCTGAGGGCGAGGAGTTCCTTATTGACAGCGCAGATGCGTTGATTCGCTTTGCTAATATCGCAAACAACTTTGCTCCATACAAGGTGGCTAAGGTTGTTGCCGATATCGATATGACAGGCAAGAACTGGACTTCGATTGAGGGCTTCGAGTTCGCATTCGATGGCGGCAACTTCGAGATTAAGGGCTTGAATGCACCATTGTTTGGTGAGACTATGGCTGCCGAGATTAAGAATGTAAAGTTGGTTGATGTGAATATCACCACCGAGCGCCCCGAGGCAGGAGCGTTGGCTTGTAGCGTTTTGAACGAAGCAGCCAATATCTCAAACTGCTCTGTAACGGGAAAATTCACTGTTGTAGGTAAGGATGTAGCAGTTCTTCATACAGAGCTTCAGTATGGTGCAATGATTGGTTATAGTAGCTCTAAACAGTGCTACAAGAATTTGTACACCAATGTTGCGATAGAGGTTAAAGAGAGCTTTGTCCAGACTGTACAGATTGGTAATGCTGTCGGCAACTGTCTCGGCAAGCTCGAGAATGTAACTTGCCACGGTACCATTAACTTTGCCGGAACTGTAGGTGGCAGTAGCAAGCGTCTCCGCGTCGGTGGTATTGCTGGTCGAGTATATGGAATGAAGAACTGTGTTAATGGCTCGCCTGAGGATGCTACACAGGCTCTCGGTTCCATCACCCTCGGCGGAGTACGCAAACAAGATACCGAGGTTGGTGGTCTTGCAGTGTATATAATTGGTGCAACAGAGAATTGCCACAACTATGCAAAGCTAACTGCCGGAGGAGAAGCAGTTAATATATCTGTTGGTGGCCTCTGTCGATATGCCTATTCAAGCACCATTTCGAACTGTTCTAACCACGGTGATATTGTTATGTCATCTAAGAGTGCACAATGGTATCTCGGAGGTTTGGTTTCGGAGGATGGCTCTTCATCAGGTGGTACATTTGTAAACTGTGCAAATTACGGAACTATAGATATGACCAAAGAGGCAGTTTCTACATATGTATATGCCGGAGGTTTGATAGGTCGTAAGGCAAAGGATTATGCGACAACTTTCGATAACTGTACCAACGAAGGTGATATCAAGTTTGCTTGTACCTTGACTTGCGGTATGCGTATCGGAGGCTTGATTGGATATACCGACCAGGCAAAGCTCGTATTGAAGAATAATAATACCAACAAGGGTAATTTCTTTGCGGAAGGTCAGTGTAAGTACTTAAATTATGGTGGTATCTTTGGTCAGGTGAGCAAAGCATATAGCACAGACTCTTATGGTACTATGACCAATACAGGTGATATAACTTGTACCACAAAAACATCGGTTAATACTGAATTTATCCGCGCTTCAACTATATTTGGCTACATAAACAATACTACCGATTTGAGAGATGCCGATATGTTCTATGTCAACACAGGTGATATCTCTGTGATTACCGGACAACCAGACAACGCTATGGTGGGTTCTATCTGCACCTATCGTGTAGGTCACTTCTCGAATGCACGTAGCTTCTGCAATGTCACAACCGATGCTACCTATGTTGGCTTGATGGCTACAAATACCGATGGCTATCTCTCGAAATATGCTCACGAGCATTGCTATGTTGGTGGAACTCTTACAAGAAATGGCGTTAAGACCGAGATTACTCGCGACAACTACACCACATTGCTCTACTACAAAGGTATCACCGAGGGATCGGACGCTGAGAAAGAGGCCGTTACAAAATACTACAATGGCTATATCTCTTCGATCGATGCTACACCTCAGTACAAGGAGATTGGCGTACTCGAGATTGCAACAGCTGATGACCTCGCTGCATTTGCTGCAAAGGTTGCTGCCGATGCAACTTGCGCTGACTATGTTAAGGTTACTGCAAATATCGATATGACGGGTAAGAGTTGGACTCCAATCGCAGGTTTTGCTGGTATATTCGATGGTGGCAACTTCGAGATTCAGAACTTGGCTGCACCATTGTTCGGTGAGACAAAATTGATGTCGCTTCAGAACGTCAAGCTCACAGGCGTAAATCTCTCGGCTTCACCTTCGGGCAGCGCAGAGTTTATATATGGCGCAATTGCTAACTACGTGAACAATGCAAATGCTACTATCGGCAACTGCTCGGCAAGTGGTGAAATTGCTATACATATGACCAGCTCACAGACTGCCCACACTCGAATTGCCGGTCTTATTGGTCGAGCATCTACAACTTATCCTATCTCGGGATTGGAGAATAGCGTAAATGTGACCGTTAGCGGCAATGGTAGCTTTACCGGAAAGGATGTATTCTTGGCTGGTGTAGTCTCTGAGACTGCGGGTGGATTGACAAAGTGCAAGAACTTCGGTACAATCTCTGCTGCGACATCGCTCTCATCTGCTTACATTTCAGGTATCGTATCGCGCTCACTTGGCAATGTGATAGCGTGCGAGAATGGCGTTGCGGGCAATAAGGAGATTGGTAAGATTATCTGTAATTGCGATGCTGGATACACAATTTGCGTAGGAGGTATCTATGGCGCATTCGGCGGTAATGCTCCGACAATTGTATCGGATTGCGTAAACTACGCTAATCTCGAGGTTGGCGGTACTCACGCTAATAATAAAAAGTATGCGATGATTGGTGGTATCGCTGCTGCACACGAGGTCTTCAAATATGAGTTCTCGAGATGTAAGAACTACGGTGATATCACAGTATCCACCGTAAGTGGCACAGACGACGCTACCAACAACTTCTACATCGGTGGAATTTCAACAGGCGGCACAACAAATGTCCTCACTCTCAAGGATCTCGAGAATCACGGTAATATCCACGTCACAAAGGATGCGGTATTCCCTAAGAATCTCTTAGTTGGCGGTGTTGTGAATGTTGCTATCTCGTCGAGCTACACCTACGGCAAGCTCGTCAGCACAGGTAACATCACTATCGAGGGTACCGTGAAGGGTGAGTTGCACTGCGGTGGTGTTGCAGGACGTATTGGCGCTTCGACATTCGTTGGCCCACTCATCAATACCGGAACAATCAACGTTGACAATATGGTTGAGTTCACGGCCGATAAGTCGTTTGTCGGCGGTATCTCGGGTGTCTTGAATGCCGGTTGCAAGATTGTCGATGCTGTAAGCTATTGCGACATCATTGCAAATAAGATTTCGAATGTTGGTTGGATTACCGGTTCGGCACGTGTCGAAGGCTCTGTGCTCGTTAACAATTGTCAGCTTGGCGGTGCTAAGGTTGCCATAGAGATTGACGAGGAGGATGAGGCTGTAATCGAGAAGAGAGCTCCACTCACAGCTGAGAACTACTTTGACAACATCTATGGCGGCACAACCGACTGGACAGGCGTTGAGAACTACGACGGTTGTACACTCCTCACAGCAAGTCCCCTCGCACAATAACCCATAAAAGTTACAATTATGAAGAATTACACAAAACCTGAATTTGATATTTTCGAGGTAGCTGTCGAGGGCGGCTATGGCGATAGCGTGCTCCTTCCGGGCTTCGGAAGCGAGAACGACGAGTTGGTTTACTAATTAGCTTTTAGCCATTGGCCATTAGCCATTAGCTAAAGAATAGAGAGAATCGGGCGAGGAAACTTGCCCGATTTTTTTGTTATGAGAGATAATCACAAATAAAAGTGGAGATTTTTTACAAAACCTTTTGATTTGCACCCCATTTTTTACTACATTTGCACTATCTATAATAACATCACAACAAAATGAAGAGTGATTTTTTGGTTATAGGTTCAGGTTCAGCAGGTTTGGGCTTTGCGCTCAAGGTGGCCGACACAGCAACCGTAACTCTCGTTACCAAGGGTAAACTCGATTAGTGTAACACCAATTACGCACAGGGCGGTATCTGCTCTGTAACCTACGCCCCCGACACATTCGAAAAGCATATCGAGGATACAATGATATGCGGTGCAGGCAAGTGCGACCCAAAGGCCGTAGAGCTGGTCGTAAAGAATGCCCCTCGCTCGGCCGAGGATCTAATCCGCTGGGGAACACGCTTTGATCGTCGCGAGGATGGCGGTTTCGACCTTCACCGCGAGGGAGGCCACTCCGAGCATCGTATTCTCCACTATCAGGACCTCACGGGTGCCGAGATTGAGCGCGCTCTTATCGAGCAGGTGCGCAGCCATCCGAACATCACCATTTTGGAGGATCACTTTGCCATCGACCTGCTCACACAGCACCACCTCGGCGAGATTGTAACACGCCACACACGCGGTTTGGCTTGTTTCGGTGCCTATATCCTCAACACCAAGACCAACGAGATCTTTACAGCCCTCGCAAAATTCACAGTTGTGGCAGCGGGCGGTTGCGGTAATATCTACCACACAACCACCAACCCTAAGGTTGCTACAGGCGACGGTATCGCAATGTGCCACCGTGCAAAGGCTGTAACCGAGAACATGCAGTTTATCCAGTTCCACCCTACTGCGCTCTACCACCCGGGCGAGCGTCCGTCGTTCCTCATTACCGAGGCGATGCGTGGCTATGGAGCTGTGCTCCGACTCCAAAATGGTCAGGAGTTTATGCACAAGTACCATCCGATGAAGTCACTCGCACCGCGCGATGTTGTGGCTCGCTCGATTGACCATGAGCTAAAGATTCGCGGCGAGGAGTTTGTCTATCTCGATGTTACCCATATGCCTGCCGAGGAGACCAAGCACCACTTTCCTAACATCTACGAGAAGTGTCTTTCGATAGGCATTGACATTACCAAGGATATGATTCCTGTATGCCCTGCAGCGCACTACTGCTGCGGTGGTGTAAAGGTTGATTATAATGGCGAGAGCTCTATCCGCCGCCTCTATGTCTTGGGCGAGAGCTCGTGTACAGGCCTCCACGGTGCAAACCGTCTGGCATCGAACTCGCTCACCGAGTCGTTCGTATATTCGGCAGTTGCAGCAGAGCACGCACTCGCAAAGCTCGACAAGGTAGATTTCCAGGAGGGTATTCCTGATTGGGATTTCGAGGGTACAGCCGAGGCTGAAGAGATGGTACTCGTAATGCAGGATAGAAAGGAGCTTCGCTCGATTATGTCGAACTATGTGGGTATCGTGCGCTCTAACCTCCGTTTGGAGCGTGCATTGAAGCGTTTGGCGGTAATTTGGCAGGAAACCGAAGAGCTATACAACCGCACCAAGCCGTGTCGCGAGCTGTGCGAGTTGCGCAATATGATTGCTGTAGCCTACCTCACAATCAAGCAGGCTCGCGAGTGCAAAGAGTCGGTGGGTCTGCACTACACTATCGACTATCCACCGCAGAAATAGTTAAGTGTTGAGAATAAACAAATCGTCAGGCAGAGAGATTTGCCTGGCGATTTGTTTATTAAAGTCGGTGGAATAAAGAGTGGTAATTAACGGCAATTAAGGGTTAGTAGCGGTAATTAGGGCAGTTACCAACTCCTCTAATATCCTCTAATTTGCCCTAATAGCCTCTAACTACCACTATTATTCGTCGCCAAAAATTTTTAATTTTTAATTTTTAACTTTTAATTCCTATCTTTGCACCCGCAAAATAGCACGATTTTGCCAATCCGATTTTTACAGCGACTTAAAAATCGGAGATGATTGAGGAAATTTTGTGCTAAACGAGGGAGCGAAAGCGCAGCATACTGAGGCGTATGTGAGCATTTCGTTATCCGAAGAGCAGTGCAAAATTTACCAATCAGAACGATTTTAGAAAAAGACAAGAAGAGTATATGACACTACACGAAGAGATTACCAGAAGACGAACATTCGCAGTTATCGCCCACCCGGATGCAGGTAAAACCACTTTGACGGAGAAGTTGCTCCTCTTTGGTGGTGCTATCCACATTGCAGGTGCGGTGAAGAGTAACAAAATCAAGAAGGGTGCTACATCCGACTTTATGGAGATTGAGCGCCAGCGTGGTATCTCGGTTGCAACTTCGGTGATGGGATTCGACTACAAGGGTGTAAAAATCAACATCCTCGATACCCCGGGTCACGAGGATTTCGCCGAGGATACATACCGCACCTTGACTGCTGTGGATTCGGTAATCATCGTTATCGACGGTGCAAAGGGTGTCGAGACGCAGACTCGCCGATTGATGGATGTCTGCCGTATGCGCAACACCCCCGTTATGGTCTTCGTGAATAAGATGGACCGTCCGTGCAAGGATCCGTTTGATCTGCTCGACGAGGTGGAGCGCGAGTTGCAGATTCGCGTGCGCCCTCTCGCATTCCCAATCTCGAGTGGTCCGTCGTTCAAGGGTGTATATAACCTCTACGAGCACAACATCTCGCTCTTTACATCGGATGAGCGCCAGACTGCAAATGCCTCGACCGTAGATATCGACGATATCAACTCGAAGGAGATTGATGCAATCATCGGCGAGCGCTACGCCAACCAGCTCCGCGAGGATGTAGAGTTGGTAGAGGGTGTCTACGACGACTTCAACCGCGAGGATTACCTCTCGGGTAAGGTTGCCCCCGTATTCTTCGGCTCGGCAGTAAATAACTTTGGTGTGCGCGAGTTGTTGGAGTGCTTTATCCGCATCGCTCCGTCGCCACGCCCATCTACTACCGAAACCCGCCAGATTGAGCCTCAGGAGCAGAAGATGACAGGTTTTATCTTCAAGATCCACGCAAATATGGACCCTAACCACCGCGACCGTATCGCCTTTATGAAGATATGTTCGGGTACATTCGAGCGAAATAAGAACTACCTCCATGTATCGAGCGGCAAGCAGATGAAGTTCTCGTCGCCTACAGCCTTTATGGCAGAGAAGAAGTCTATCATCGACTTCGCATATCCGGGCGACATCGTAGGTTTGCACGATGCGGGTAACTTCAAGATTGGCGACACCTTCACCGAGGGTGAAAAGCTCAAGTTTACGGGTATTCCGTCGTTCTCGCCTGAGCTCTTCCGCTATATCGAGAATGCTGATCCTATGAAATTCAAGCAGTTGGCAAAGGGTATCGATCAGCTGATGGATGAGGGTGTAGCACAGCTCTTCACCTCGTCGTTGAATGGTCGCAAGATTATTGGTACGGTAGGTCAGCTCCAGTTCGAGGTTATTCAGTACCGCTTGGAGCACGAGTATGGTGCAAAGTGTCGCTGGGAGCCTATTTCAATCTATAAGGCTTGCTGGATCGAGAGTAACAACGCCGAGCAGTTGGCCGATTTCAAGCGTCGCAAGCATGCCAATATGGCAAAAGATAAGCACGACCGCGATGTATTCCTTGCCGACACAAGCTACTCGTTAGCGTTGGCTCAGGAGAAGTTCCCGGACATTAAGTTCCACTTCACATCGGAGTTTTAGAGATAGAAAAGGGCATCGTTTGATGCCCTTTTCTATTTCACCTTAAATTCCGAATCTGCCATGTGCGGTATCGGCTTTGAGCGATAGTAGCCCGACTCGAACTTTTTGCGCACAGCCTTGAAGGCGTTGATTGTGTACTCTACATCCGCTATCGTATGGGCTGCGGTAGGTATCACACGCAGAATAATCTCGCCCTTAGGAATTACGGGATAGATGACTATCGAGCAGAATACGCCATAGTTCTCGCGCAAATCGACCACCAGGTTGGCGCCCTCCTCCACCCCACCTCTCATATATACAGGAGTTACGGGCGACTGCGTAACGCCGATATCGAAGCCATTTTCGCGAAATCCCGACTGCAAAGCGCGGGTAATATCCCACAAACGCGCCTGATACTCGGGATGGGTGCGGATAAGCTCCAATCGTTTCAATGCGCCGACAACCATTGGCAGTGGCAAGGCCTTGGCGTAGAGCTGCGAGCGCATATTGTAGCGGAAGATATTGACAAGCCAGCGCGGAGCCGCCACAAAGGCCCCAATCCCCGCCATCGACTTGGCAAAGGTGTTAAACAAAACATCGACACCCTCGGTTACGCCAAAGTGTGAGGCTGTACCTCGGCCACCCTCGCCCATAGTGCCAAATCCGTGCGCATCATCGACCAGAAGGCGGAAGTTAAACTCCCTTTTCAGCCCCACGATAACATCGAGAAAACCGAGGTCGCCCTTCATGCCGAAGACGCCTTCGGAGATAACCAGAACACCGCCACCCTGTCTGTCGGCGAGGTCGGTGGCGTGGTGCAGCTGCTTGCGTAGCGACTCC
>JAFZDR010000240.1 GCA_017561105.1 Alistipes sp.
AAGGATGACTTCCTCTATGTCTTGGGTCGTTTCAAGAGTCTGCTCATTTCGAGCGATGGCGAGAAGTATAGCCCAGAGGGTATGGAGGAGGCTATGATCGATAAGTCGCCATATATCGACCAGATTATGCTCTACAACAACCAGAGCCCATATACCATTGCACTCGTTGTGCCAAATAAGGATGCTCTGCGCAACGCTGTAGGCAAGGATGCCGAGAAGGCTGCTGCGCTTATCGATGCCGAGATTCGCAAGTATCGCACAGGTGGCGAATTTGGTGAGGAGTTCCCTGACCGTTGGTTGCCTGCGGCATTGGCAATCGTGGATGAGGCCTTTACCGAGAAGAACGGCTTGGTGAACAGCACAATGAAGGTTGTTCGCAACAAGGTCGAGAGCTACTTCAAGTCGCGCATCGACTATGCGTACACCGCCGAGGGCAAGATGCTCCACAACGAGCAGAATATCGCTTCTCTCAAGAAGTTGGTGGAGTAAAATAACAGGAGAGGAAAAATAATCCTCTCCTTATTTGCGGCAGTAGCTCAGTGGTAGAGCATCGGCTTCCCAAGCCGAGGGTCACGGGTTCGAATCCCGCTTGCCGCTCTTGATTTAAGCAAACGATAACGACAGAGAATTCTCTGTCGTTTTTTGTGGTCTATCACTCCACGTGCAAGCACCCGAGTGCCCAACCACAAAACCACGCCCGATTATCGGGCTATCGTTTGCCAACACATTTCCACCGGTAAATTTCTTTAAGGAGGGTTACCTCAGTCGTGTATTTCCGTACCGTTAAAACGACTACGGCACTCCTTCGGTGATGTTGCACGCAACATTCGAATCCCGCTTGCCGCTCAAATAGAGTCTGCCTAACAAGCAATTTGTTAGGCAGACTCTATTTATTTAGCAAATTGTTCAATCCCTTACTTCAGACAAATATTAACATCGGAGAAGGCGTAGCTCAACCCCTTGCGCGGAGAGCGATAAAAACCACCTGTATAGACCGTAGCGGTTACACCGCCAGAGTGAACCACAAGAAAATCCTCGCCAATACCCTTGACTACTACAGCCGGCAGATCAGTATCGTGGCTTGCAAGATTCATCCCCACCTTAATCTCCCTGCGCTTCAGTTCTCTGGTAGAGGGCGACGAGGAGATAAATCCCGAATTGACCGTGGATACACTGCCAAGCACTCTGCGCACCTCCCACTTAACTCCACGCTGCTCGCTCATAGCCGTTACTATTTGTTTCTTCTACAAATATAGCAATTTTAAGAATAGCAATTGCTTTTTGGCGAAGAAATTGTTAATTTAGTACTCTAAAATGTCATTTGCTATGAAAGTACTTATAATCAACGGCAGTCCACGCAAGGGCGGAAACACCTCTATTGCAACAGCTGAGATTGCAAAGATTCTACAAGAGGAGCAGATCGAGGTTATCAACTACCAGATTGGAGTTAAGGATATTCGCGGTTGTACGGCGTGCAACTACTGCCGTCTAAACAATCAATGCGTCTTTGATGACGATGTACGAAAGTTGGCTACAATTTTCGAGGATGTCGATGGGGTAGTGCTCGCCTCGCCGGTCTATTACGCCTCGGCAAACGGCTCGCTCATCTCGCTACTCGACCGACTCTTCTACAGCACACCTTTCGACAAACGAATGAAGGTCGGTGCATCGGTTGCCGTAGCTCGTCGTGGTGGTTGTAGCGCAACTTTCGACCAGCTGAACAAATACTTCACAATCTCGGGTATGCCCGTAGCCTCAAGCCAATATTGGAACTCTCTCCACGGACACACCCCGGGCGAAGCTGCTGAAGATCTGGAGGGTCTACAGACTATGCGTACCCTTGCCCACAATATGGCATTCCTAATCAAATCCATCGCCTTGGGCAAAGAGAAATTCGGTCTGCCTGCCAAAGAGGAGCCCCTGCACACCAATTTTGTCAGATAGAATAACTGCATTTGCACTACACCTCCTTTCTGCAACATTTATCGTAAAAGGTAGTAGGCGCAGACCGCGCAAAAAAGCCCGACAATGGATCGTACTTGAGTGTACAGCCATTGTCGGGCTCTTAGGATTGTACGGCGAATGCCGTGTTTTGCGATAAAACTAATAGATGTCGTTCAACAACATAGCCAAACGAATACCTCCATACAACAGACGCTGCTCAAGGGTCTTTGCGAACTGATTTTGATAGTCGTAGGAGAGCTTTTTATTCTCGGGAGAAGCATCATAGATTGCGGTAGCTACATGGTGACTCTCATCAAGCCAATCGGCTGCAGTGCCGGCAGCAATCTGCTTCTTAACCTTTTTAGGGCAGTGTTTATCGAGTTGCTGCTGCCACTCGGTATAGCTCCAGCGGTGAATATCCTCTACCATAGGGGTATCCCAGAGGCTGTGGAGTTTGGTCTTTTTACCGAAGTATGTCACATAGGTTCTATTTCCACCTATATCGCTCAAGCGACCTGCGTGCATTGGTGCGTGGATATCACCAACAAGGTGGATGAGGAACTTAAGGTTTACCGCCTCCTCTTCAGGGGTAAGCTCTCCGCTCTTGAGCTTTGCCACAATCTCATTGATAGCGGTCACAACATCACCCTTCTCGTTCTTCTTCATAGTCTCGTAGGTAAAGCCCTTATCGACATTAGCATAGTGCCAAGTCTTTGTGTAGCGATACTCGTCGGTATTGCTGGCATTATCCATCCAGTTAGCATAATAGGTCAGCGAGTGACCATCAAGCGCCTTAACAACCTTCTTATAGGTCTTTGGCTTCAAATTACACTCGGCAATGTATGCCACAACATCGTGACCCTTCTGTCCCCAACAGAAACCTGTAAGGGCGTAGAGTGCCGAGATAAGAATAAGCAAAAATCTCTTCATAGGTTTATAGTTTTACGGTTTATTGATTCATAGTTGCAAGGAACTCTGCGTTGCTTGTAGTCATACCCATCTGCTTCTGAAGGAACTCCATAGCCTCGACAGTTGTCATATCCGAGAGATACTTACGCAAAATCCAAGTGCGCTGCATAACCTCACGACTCAGGAGCATATCCTCACGACGAGTACCTGATGCAATAACATCGACAGCAGGGTAGACACGCTTATTTGCAAGGCGGCGATCGAGCTGAAGCTCCATATTACCGGTACCCTTAAACTCCTCAAAGATAACCTCATCCATCTTTGAGCCGGTATCGATAAGCGCAGTTGCTATAATTGTCAGCGAGCCCTTCTCCTCGGTATTTCGTGCAGCACCAAAGAATCGCTTCGGCTTGTGAAGTGCATTTGCATCCACACCACCCGAGAGCACCTTACCTGATGCAGGCTGAACAGAGTTATAAGCACGCGCAAGACGTGTGATAGAGTCCAAAAGGATAACTACATCGTGTCCGCACTCAACCATACGCTTTGCCTTCTCAAGTACCATCTCGGCAACCTTTACGTGGCGTGTTGCCTGCTCGTCAAATGTCGAAGCGACAACCTCTGCCTTCACGTGGCGCGCCATCTCGGTAACCTCCTCAGGACGCTCGTCGATAAGCAGAACAATCATATATACCTCCGGATGATTGTCGGCAATAGCATTTGCAATGCTCTGCAACAACATTGTTTTACCGGTCTTTGGCTGTGCCACAATCAGCGCACGCTGACCCTTACCGATAGGCGAGAAGAGGTCCACAACACGATTTGAGAGGTCATTGTGACCGTTACCTGTAAGGTTAAACTTCTCGTTAGGGAAGAGTGGTGTCAGATACTCGAACTGCACACGATCACGCACAGCATTTGGCTCAAGTCCGTTAATCTCAAGCACCTGCACAAGCGGGAAGTACTTCTCACCCTCCTTTGGTGGGCGGATAACGCCCGTTACGGT
>JAFZDR010000241.1 GCA_017561105.1 Alistipes sp.
GCTCTGATCTGCAGCACCTGCATATACGAAGTTTGGTGACTTCCAACCAAGGATGTGCTTTGCACCCTCTGCAAGGATAGTCTTATAGCCAAGCTCGCCAACCATTGCGCCAATCTCGTCAGAGTAGATAAGCTCTGTGTTGCGGAATGCCTTTGGCTTAACACCAAACTCCTTCTTGAGCATTGCCTGATGTGCCTTCACCTGCTCTACGAAGTCCTCCTTGCTTGAAAGGGCTGCGAGAGAGTGTGAGTAGGTCTCAGAGAGGAGCTCAACGCAACCGGTCTTAACAAGCTCGCGGAATGAGTCGAGAACCTCTGGAGCATAGAGCTTGAACTGCTCGACAACGGTACCTGTCAGAGAGAACGATACGCGGAATGCGCCCTTATTCTCCTTGATAAGCTTGAGCAGCAGTGAGTTCATTGGAAGATAGCACTCGCGGGCAATCTTCTGCATAATTGCACGATTTGTCAAATCGTCCAGATAGTTGTGATCCTTGCCGATGTTAAAGAAGCGATAGGTCTTAAGTCGCCAAGGCTGATGTACCTGAAAATACAAGCAAACTGTTTTCATATCTTTAGTTTTTATTTATTACATTCGTTAATAGCGTCCTCATAGACCTTCTTAATCTTTGCAGAGGCGTGGTTCCACTTGAGTGAGGTAACCTCCTCCAGACCCTTCTCAGCAAACATCTTCGAGAGGGCAGGATAGTTTACAAGACCATAGATTGCATCAGCCATAGCATCAACATCCCAATAGTCTACCTTCACTGCATAGTCGAGTACCTCGGCAACACCACTCTGCTTAGAGATGATTACCGGTACATTTGAACGCATAGCCTCGAGCGGTGCAATACCGAATGGCTCGGATACTGACGGCATAACAAAGACATCAGAGAGCTGGAACATCTTATCCACATCTGCTCCGCGGAGGAAGCCTGTGAAGTGGAAGCGGTCGGCAATACCCAGACGAGCCACACGACGGATAACATGGTTGAGCATATCGCCCGAACCTGCCATTACAAATCGTACATTAGGGCAACGCTTGAGCACCTTTGCAGCGGCCTCAACGAAGTAGTCAGGACCCTTCTGGAAGGTAATTCGACCGAGGAATGTTACAATCTTGTCATCTACGCCGCGCTCAGGCCATGGTTCGCCCTTGTCGGTAAAGCGTACGGCGTTGTGAACAGTCACAACCTTCTCGGCAGGAACGCCGTAGCGGTTGATAACGATATTTCTTGTGAGGTTTGACACAGCAATTACGCGGTCCGCAGCGTGCATACCGGCGCGCTCGATAGCGTAGGTCTGAGTATTGATATTCTCACCCGAGCGGTCAAACTCTGTTGCGTGCATATGAACTACCAGCGGCTTGCCCGATACGCGCTTTGCAGCGATACCGGCGAAGTAGGTGAGCCAGTCGTGAGCGTGGATAACATCAAACTGACCCTCGAGGTTCTTTGCCACCTGTGCAGCAACAATAGCGTAACGAGCAATCTCCTCGAGCAGGTTGGCACCATACTTACCTGAGAAGGTGTAACGCTGACTCCACACATCCTTGGTCTCCCAACGCTTCTCGCCGGTCTTTACGAACTCGTCGTGGTAAGTCTCGTAATCCTCAGGCGAGAGGTAAGGGACAAGGTTTGAGTCGATATGGATAAACGACATCTTGCTGATAATGTCCTCTGAGTCAGAGTCTACATTACCGAAGACTGTCTCCACATCGCTGGCATTGACGATATCTACAAAACGCTCGTCCTCGTCACCACTGGCGTGCGGCATAACGAAAGTTACATCTACGCCGTTACGCGCCAGTCCGCGCGTCATTCCGTAGCAAGCAGTTCCCAGACCACCGGCAATATGGGGTGGAAACTCCCATCCAAACATTAAAACTCTCATTGTACCTATTTTTTACTTGTTTTTACACTCTTTTTTTGCAGTGCGCTTTGATGCGCGAACTGACTTAGCCTCCTGCTTCTCGATAAGCTGCTGAATGTAGAGCAATGCGCCTACGCTCCACGCCTGCGAAACGGCTCCGCGAGGTGCAAATGGAGGATTTGCGTCATAGTACTCGGCAACAGAGCCGATGCAGTAGGTCTGAATATTGTCGTCATACGACTCGTACATCTCCTTAGCCTTTGCAAGGAACTTCTCGCCCTGAAGAGCAAATGCGCACTCGAAGTAGAACATCAGTGGCCATACCCAAACTGCGCCGTTCTTGCTTGCAGCCTCCTGCTCAAGTGGGTTCTGCTTGTAGGTAGCCTCGAAACGTGGATCCTCCGGAGAGAGTGAACGCAGACCGTGCGGTGTGAGCAGGTGCTGACGAGCAACGAGCAGGATATTTACAATCTGCTCCTCCGAAACCATTGTATATGGCAGACCGCACGCAATAATCTGGTTGCAACGGATACTCTTGTCCGCGCCGCGCAGATCTACATAGTCGGCAAGATAACCCTCATCAGAGAGGTAGAAGCACTCGATAAATGACTGCTTAATCTGCTTTGGCAGAGCCTTCCACTCAGCTGCAAACTCCTTGTCGCCACACTTCTTTGCAAGCTCGAGAGCGTAGCATACGGCGTTGTACCACAGTGCGTTGATCTCGACAGTATAACCTGCACGAGGGGTCTGCGGTGTGCCGTTCATAATAGAGTTCATCCAAGTCAGAGCATAGCCCTCGCGAGCTGCCCAGATAAGACCATTGCTGTGCAGAGCAACACAACCACCGAAGAAGCCCTTGCGATATGCTGCAAGGATGCTCTTCATCGCTGCGCCATACTTCTCCCAAATGCTCTTTGCACCGATATGTGCCTCAAGCTGCTGGAGGGTCCAGAAGAACCACAGCGGAGCATCTGCAGCAACCTCTGCCGAAGCGGTGCCTGCAAAGTCACCATTGTGCATATCTGCAACCATAGTGTCCAGAACAGCCATACAGTCCTCCTTATAGCCCTGCTCAAGGGTAAGACCCGGCAGTGAGATGAAGGTTGAACGACCATCTACGCCATACCAAGGGTAGCCGGCAACAACCTCTGTTCTGTCACCCGGACGACGGATGATAAACTGACGAGCAGAGTGGTGCAGACAACTGCGGAAGTCGATCTTGTGTGTACGACGAGCAATAGAGGCGTTGAAGTAGTTTACAATATCCTCAGCCGACTCCATCTCATCAACAGATGCCGAGAAGATGATGCTCTCGCCCTTCTCGATATCCATCTCGAAATAACCTGTGGTGAGAAGATCCTCATAGCCCTCATAGCCGCGCTCAAGCTCCTTCTGATACTCAAAGTCGTAGTACCAGTCCGGTGCAGGGATAAACTTCGCGCTATCCTTGCTAATCTGCATGTGGAGCCAAGGGAAACCATCATAGAGGCGGTTCTTGACACCATTTACCACCGGATAAGAGCGAACATTGGCATCCATATTAGCCTTCGAGAGTGAGTGCTTGTTGCGGAAGGCGAGGAATGGACGCAGACGCAGAGTAGTCTTTGAGTGTGCATCAACAAGGGTGTAGCGAATCAGCAGATGGGTGCGCTTGTGAATCCACAGCAGCTCCTTCCTCAGAATCACGCCACCTACACGATAGGTGATTGTTGGGCACGGAGTGTACTCAAAGTCTGTGATGTACTTGTGACCTCTTGGCTCATAAACACCGCGGAAACGGTGGAGAGCCAGATTAAATGACTGGTCGTGCTGCACGATAGTCTCGTCAAGCGATGACAGAAGCACATAGGTCTGGTCGGTTGAGTCGATAGGAGCAACAATCAGTCCGTGGTACTTGCGAGTGTTACAACCAACGATAGTGGTGCTCATATAGCCACCACGACGGTCAGTAGCAAGCATTTCGCGCTGCAGCGAATACTCCAAGTTACCAAGTTCCCGTTTGTCAAATTTTAATCCCGGCATAATATTGTTTTGTAAGATTTTTACAAGATGTATCGTAAAGGTAGTTAATTTTTTATTAAAAATCTAATTTTTCGCAGATTTTTTTACCAAATAAAGAGGTTTGGGCGATAATTCACACCCAAACCACACTATTTTGTTATAATTAAGTCCAATCAGAAAACTCCTTTAGACTACCAATTAGCATTCATAAAGGTATTGTTTGGTGCTTGTTGTCAATGTTATTTTAGATCTCTTTTGTGGCTATTTGTTACTCTGTTTTGCGGCGCATAGCGGGACTATGTAACAATAAACAGGGTAACAAATAGTCGTAAAGAGTCTAAAAGAACGACGGCAACAAGCGCCAATCAATGCCTTAAGCCC
>JAFZDR010000242.1 GCA_017561105.1 Alistipes sp.
AGCTCAAAATACCCATCTTGTGGATGAAATCGGCCACCGCCTCAGGCTGCTTTGCCTGCTTCATCACCCAAGCCGAATAGTTGTTTCGCGAGTGGGCCAAGCCCCAGCGCAACGGGTGAAGAACGCCGTCGTACTCAACATTTACCGACTCCTTTGGCGACCACGCAGCACCAACTGCCGTCTCGATTGTTACGGGCAGATTTGGCACCATGGTACAAGGTGTAAGACCGAGGTGGTCGATAGCAAAAGTGTAGATAAACGGCTTTACGGTCGAGCCGATTTGTCGCTTGCCCTGCTTTGCCATATCGTACTTGAAATATTGGAACGAAGGACCTCCGACATAGGCCTTGATATAGCCCGTTTGAGGCTCCATAGCCACGAATGCGGCACGCATGATACCCTTGTGGTGAAGGATCGAATCGCGCGGTGTGAGCAAGGTGTCGCGCTCACCCTTGTAGGTGAATATCTTCATCTTGCACTTCTCGCCGAAGCTTGCGTATATCTCCTTGTCGCTCAGGCCTGCCGACTTCATATTGCGGAAGCGGTCTGAGTTGCGCATTGCTCGCTTGATGATAGCCTCTACCTCCTCTTTGGTGATATCATGGAAGAGTCTGCGCGTCTCACGCACCTGCTTATCCATTGCCGGCTGAATAACCGTCTGCATCTGCTTCTGCAACGATGCTTCGGCATACTCCTGCATTGTGGCATTGATGGTGGTATAGATCTTCAAGCCGTCGCGATAGATGTCGTATGCAGTGCCGTCGGCCTTGCGATTTTTATGGCACCAGCCGATAAGCGGATTCTCGTCATACTCCTTGCAAGCCTGCTCGTAATCCCATGTTGTGTAGTAGTTACGACGCTTTGGGCGTTGCGCGTTCATTGTCAATCGCAACATCTCGCGGAAGTATGTAGCACGGCCATAATTGTGCGATACAGGGCGATAGTTGAGTGTGATTGGCAGAGCCGCCAAAGAGTCATACTGCGCCTTGGTGATACCGCCTGCAGCCTCAATTCGCTGAAGTACCGTATTTCGACGGCGGAGGGCATTTTCTGGATTGCGCACCGGAGAGTAGCGTGTAGGGGCGTTTACAACACCGACCAAGACAGCAGCCTCCTGCAAGTTCAACTCGGCAGGTGTCTTGCCAAAGAAGGTTGTTGCTGCCGACTTAATGCCAAAGGCATTCGAGCCATACTCCACGGTGTTGAGATACATCGCTACGATCTCCTCCTTGGTATAATTATACTCGAGCTTGAGAGCCGTAATCCACTCCTTAAACTTCGACACTACGAGTTTTACGGTTCGCACAATCTTATTTTCGCCACGCTTTCCTCGCGGGAAGAGGTTTTTGGCCAACTGCTGAGTAATGGTACTACCGCCACCCTGCGATGAGCGCTGAAGAGCGATAGTCTTAATACCCACACGCGCCAACGACACCAAATCTATACCCGAATGGGTATAAAATCGGGCATCCTCGGTTGCTACAAGTGCTGCAGCAATAGGTGGCATATCGTGACCCGCAACCCTCACAAGCTGGGTTGAGTCGGTCGGAAAGAGGTCGGCATACTGCACATACGAACGGTTCTGCACGAAGAAACTGCCGAGAACCTGTCCGTTATCGGCATAGACCTCGGTTGCAAGGTTGCTCTTCGGGTTCTCCAACTCCTCGAATGACGGCATTGTACCGAAGGCTCCGACAGCCGTAAGTGTGAGCATCAGCGCAAGCGCCACAAGTGGTGTCATCGCCACAATCCAAATCCACTTCACAATCTGTCTGGTCTTGCTACTCTTCCTTTTTGCACCCCTCTTTGGCGAGGTTTTGTGCTGTGTATCTCTCTTTTTTGTCTGCATAGTCGTTTAAGTTAGAATGGTAATCCGAAGCCTGCTGTTATAAACGGTTTTTTCTTGCCATGAGGCTGATATATCGAAAGTGTCAGCGATGTGGTCGCGGCACTCGGCATTCGGAACAGGTTAAAATCTATCGAGATATCTCCTCCGTATGAGAAGAGATGACGGCGTTTCATATCGGTAGTAACCTGGCCCGTTGCACCATCCAAAAGCACATATTTGCTATCGAACGAAGCGTAGTCGAAGCCGAGGTTCAGGCGCACACGCTTGAACTGAATGACCGAACATCCCAAATCGGGATACCAGACCGGCAGGGCGTAGTTTATCGATGTCGCAACATAGTTGCGATTTTCAATCTCCGAAGTGTAGAAGCCTCGCGGTACAAGTCGTCCCGAATGGAAGGCGAGGTTCGAAAGTGCCTTCTCGTGATTAAAGCCGCCCAACGATGTTTGATATACTGCGGCAACCGAGAACGAGTGGTGGCGCACAACACCCGGGAAGTAGGCCTTGCCGTAGGCCGAAATAAGGTGGCTAAACGAGGCGTCGGCAGGGTTCAGCGCATAGTTCAGCGAGAATATCTGACCCCAGCGAGGCAGGAAATCCTTGTGTGCCAAGCGCACCTGATCCTGATAGCCTGCACCAAACTGCAACAGATGCACACCCTCCTTATAGCCTATCTTGGCGAGGTTGCTAACCATACCATCCTTGATATTGAGCGAGAGCTTCTCAACCTTCGCCACCATACCGTTCGAGTAGTTGTAGCCCGCCGATATCTGCACATAGCGAGTGTGATAGCCCGCCTGGAAGTAGAGCGGCAACGACGCCATTGCGCCAATGTTATAGTATTTGCCGAGTCGCGGCACATTGTTCAAGACCTGCTCGCTCTTGCCCGTGATAGGGTTTATTACATACTCCTCCTGACCGCCAAGTACAGCCTCGTATTTGTTTGTCAGCGGATCTTTGAGGTAGGTATATGCCGAATAGAGCTGCTGAGAGCCTCCGTATGTGGCATTGATACTCAAATTCACACCCAAACCGTAGTAGCGGAACGACCCCTTAAAGACATGGCCCTCGTTTGCATTCCAGCCCCAGGTGAGGAAACCGCTCGCCGTAGAGAGGATATTCTGCGACATGATTGTAGCACCGAGATTGAAGTCCAGCGCGCCCTCCTCGCTCAAGGCAAACGGATCGTACGACACCGGTGCCCACGAGTGGATGTTGAAGAGATGTGCAGGGCCGCTGTAACGCTTGTCGCGCAGAGGTTTTGACCTCTTCTGCTCGCCCCGTTTTGCCTGCGCCAACATCGAGTCGACACCAATAAATCGTACAGTATCGAGATTTATCAATCCCCAATTCTTGCGCTGCGGATTGACCACATTGCGGGGTAGCTGCGAGTATGCAACCTTTGGCAGGGTATCGCGCTTTAAGGCCTGCTCGGCAAGATGGTAGCCATAGCGATCGTAGGTGGTCATCAACACCGTATCGCGCTTGCTCGGCATAGGTGAGAACGAGCCATAGGTCGAAGCCGAAATCTGGTACTCTGTCGAGGTGCGCAAGTCGTAGCAGTGCACCTCATCTTTACCCGACTGAATAGATCCGAAGTACAATACGCCATCTTTGGCGCGGAGGTCGCTCAGTGTTATGTAGGCACCCTGAGTAACATGTTCTATCTCGCGATTTTTACCCACACGACCAATCCACATACCACTGTCGTCGGTGGCAAGGAAGTAGA
>JAFZDR010000243.1 GCA_017561105.1 Alistipes sp.
CCATAATCTCCTTGCGGAAGAGCTCCTTACCACCCTCAGCGATATCAACACCCTCCCACTCTGCTGGGATCTCCTTAACTGGAGCTGTCTGAGTGTTTGCGTTCTCGCTGAAATCGTCGCAAACGAGAGCGTCTGGCGACATTACGAACTCGAAACCCTTAGCCTTAGCCTTCTCGAGGATCGAGAGAGCTACAGGGAACATATCAGGCTCGCAGATTGACTTACCTACGTTGCCACCGAGAGCACCAGCGAAGGTGTAGGTCATACCACCACCGATGATGATCTTGTCAACCTTCTCCATCAAAGTCTCGATGATAGTGATCTTGGTCGAAACCTTCGAACCACCAACGATAGCTACGAATGGACGCTGTGGGTTCTGCATAAGACCATCAACAGCCTTCAACTCGTTCTCCATTACATAACCGAACATCTTGTCATGTGGGAAATACTCAGCGATGAGTGCAGTCGACGAGTGAGCACGGTGTGCAGTACCGAATGCGTCGTTGATGTAGCAATCAGCATACGAAGCAAGCTTCTTAACGAACTCCTTCTGTGGACCCTCCTTAAGAGCCTTCTTTGCAGCCTTCTTCTCCTCATCGGTAGCATCCTCAGCGAGACCACGAGGCTTACCCTCCTCCTCAGCGTAGAAACGGAGGTTCTCGAGCAACATTACCTCACCCGGCTTCAAAGCAGCAGCCATCTCAGCAGCCTTCTCGCCCATGCAGTCACCTGCGAACATTACCTTCTCGCCCAAACGAGCCTCGATAGCAGGGATAATCTGCTCCAACGAGAACTTTGGATCCGGATTCTTCTTTGGACGACCGAGGTGCGACATAAGGATTACGGCACCACCCTTCTCCAACACCTTCTTGATAGTTGGAATAGCAGCACGAATACGAGTGTCATCAGTTACCTGACCCTCACCATTGAGAGGCACATTGAAGTCTACGCGGATAATCGCGCGCTTGCCTGAAAAGTCGTAATTGTCAATTGCGAACATAACTTTTTGTTTTTGAATGATTTATAATTGATTGTTATTTCATTAACATTTCCACGCCGCAAAGATACAAATAAAATTCAGAATTAAGTGCGCAAAACGCAGATTTCTTCAATAATAAAGATACCCCAAAGGTTCGCGGGAACTCTTGGGGTATCTTTCTGATTTACCGATGCGGTTATTTCGGCTGATTATTTTCGTCGAGGTCGTACAACAACTCGATGTCATCGACATACATCCACGAGCTGCTGCTACCTGTAAAGTAGTCGCCATAGCCCGAGCAGGTGAAGGTCAATACAAGGTGTGTTGCAACACCCTCAGGCTTATTGTACTCGATAGGAATAGTCATTGTGTGCCACTGCTCGGTATTCTCAACAACCAACTCAGGGTTATTGTCGCTATCGAAGTAGCCTACGCCGAGTGTTCCTGCTGCAATACGCGGATCGAAGAAGGTGGTCTTATCCTTACTGTCTACGCAGTGAGGTGCGTCCCACTCTGTCAAGCTGACAAAGACCTTAGTCAAGTCCTGAGTGCCTCGCTTGCTCTCCAAATCAGGATTGCCGACGCAGTCGATATTGCCACGATAATACTTCACCTTGAAGCGTAATGCCACCGGCTTAACATCCTGCGACAACGGACGACCGAAGTATACTGTAGCGTTTGTACCGAGAGTCTCGCCATAGTGGCCTACGAAGAGGTTACCTGCGGCAAACTTCATATTCAACACATTCTGCGAGCCCAGATATGCGCTTATCTCGCCTGTCGAATCGGCAGGTACATTATCAGGGTTTACACTCTTGTAGGCTGGGGTTGTGAGGTTATAAGCCTCGCCAAGCGATGTACCGCCAGGGTTACCTGTGCCCCAATAGAGATCCAACACAGAAGATGCAGGGAACCAGCATGCGCCATCCTTAACCCAGCCCTCCATATCCGAGTTAGGCATCTGGTAGCTGCGAGAGGTCTTTACAACCTTTGGCGCCTCCTCCGACAATTTGCCGTCGGTATAACCCGATACCTCGTACTCGGTATCAGGCTCCAAGCCACGAATTACAGCCTTTACAAAGCCCTGCTCAAAGCGGTTGTATGGGTTGGTTGCGTCGGTAGCAATCCACTCCTCGCTAACCTTGATCCACTCCGAATTGCCCTTCTTGCGGTAGGCGAAATCGATCTTCGATCCCTCAATATCGATAGCCTTAATCCAAATCACATTTGCTCCGGCAGCCACATTCTCGATAGTGAGCGAAGGCTCAGTAGGGATAATCACCAACTTCCAGATTGTAGGATGTGTATCCCACGGACGCAAGACACTAACCTCCTGGGTATAGGTCTCGTTGTCGAAGTTTGTAGGAATCTCCTCGGCTGCAGGATAGTCGTAGGTGTCGGGGCCGAAGCGAACCTCGGTAGTCTTAACATTATCGAGTGGCTGGTCGTTACGACGCTTTACGAAAGCACGGCAGCCCTCGATATCCCACTCGGTAGTACCGATCTGGTAATCCACACGCCATACACGATTGATGCTCTGCGTAGCTACGATTTTCCACTCGTAGGTCTGAAAATACGAGAGCGAAAAATACTCAGGCTTGGACAATCCGATTGTCACACCATTCAAATCCCTCGAAGCGATAATCTTCGATGCATCGGCCTCGTAGCAGATATTTGTAACTACATCGGCACCATAGGTGATGCTGTTGATCTTCACCGCATCGATATTTGTCTCCTCGGCAAGCGGAATGGTTGCAGTATAGGTCGAACGATCTATAACGATATCACCCTCTACGCCCTCGACATCGAGCGAGGCGATATAGAGATCAACCACAGGTTTTGGCAGGTCGTTCTTGATACACGACGCAAGTGCCAATACCGAAAATAGTGCTATTATAACTCTTCTGTTCATTACTGCTGTCTCAATTTTTGTTCGTTTTTCTTACTCCACAAGTGTACCGTAACACCAATGTTGATCTCGGTAACATTGAGGCGGAAACGCAACTTCGAGAAGTCACGAGTTCCCGACATATTCATCTCGCTATCAAACTGTCTGACATGGTTGTACTGCAAGCCACCCAATCCAAACGATACTGTAGCGCACACATTTGGGAAGATGTAGGCTGCAACACCCGGATTGAAGTTAAATCGCACCTTGTAGTTGTCAGAATATGAGGTGTGCCAAACATCGTTAAACATAAAGCCAAACTTTGAGCGACCATACGAGCCCTCCAACTCCAACTCGCCAAATACACCGAAACGACCTCGTCTGTCGAGTGGCACATATGCGCGGTGGAAGAGTGAGAACGAGTAGGCATTGCTCAAATAGTCGATGCCTATGCCGTCGGTCGAGAACTCTATACCCTCGATAAAGTTGCCCATGTTAATGTTTGCGCCATCGAAATAGCCTACCGTATGGGTATAACCAAAGCGGGCACCAATCGAGAGGTTGTCTCGATAGAAATATCCGAAATATGGTTTAACCGAGATTATCGATCCTCCGAGATTGAGGTTCTCGAGTACGAGAGCGATATCCGAATCGTCGCTTGTAATGGTACCATACGATGCCGTTACACCGCAGATCCACTCGCCCTTATAGGCGAATACATTCTTGTCGATTGCGCGGTCGATACGGTCAACCTGGATAAGGCCGCCCTTCTTTCTGTTTATCTTGGTTGTGTCGCGTTGAACACCAAAGAGAATACCTTGTGCCTCGGCTACCTGTGAAACGCCCACCACGAAGAGAGCTGTCAATAATATAAATATCTTCTTCATATCTGCGCGAGTTTAGAGGTAAAATGATGCACCCAATCCAATGGAGAGGATATTAACTTTGAAGTTCATCTGCGATGACGAGATGTTTCCGGTAACAACCTGATTCATCTTCTGCTGAGTATTCGAGTAGCTGAATCCCAAAACTCCGATATTAACCTCGATAGCCATATTGTTGGTGAGGAATGCCGAGATACCCGGATTGACACCGAGTGCCACATCGAAGCTTGTCGCATACGATCCGCTCATGCTGCTGGTTGGTCCCGATGCCAACTTCGACTGCGAGCCACCCATTGCCAAGCCAACCTCGGCAAAGAGGGCAAAGCGCTTGTTGTTTCGTCCCAGTGGGATATACTTGCGCCACAACGCCTCCACATTGTAGGAGTGCTTGAGCGAGTAGAAGAACGAGTTGTCGAGAGAGGTTATCGAGAGGCTTGCATTATCCAACTCGGCAAAGCCTCGCGAATAGCCAAAACGCACACCAACCAACGAATTTCGCGAATAGGCGAAACCGATGAGTGGCGAAACCTTAACCTGATAGCCCTTCGAATCGATATCCTCAACTATCAAGAAGTTGTAGTTATCGTTCGAATGGGTTGAGTACGATACCGATCCTCCGAATACCCACTGCCCCTTAGGTACGAACTCGGTACGAATATCTGCAATACCTCGACTCTGACGACGGAAGCTCGGGTTCATCGCAGGTTGAGCCTGCTTCACCACTGTTACAGTGTCGCCCTTCTCCGAAGAGGTCGCAACCTGTCCCTTTGCCACCACCGCACAAGGCAGCGCAAAGAGAAGTATAGCGATTATCTTTATAAATCTATTCATTTGGGTCATTACTTGTAAGCGTTAGTAAACAAGTTCAACATCATCAACATACATCCACGAATCGGTCGAGCCGTCGAAGAAGTCGCCATATCCCGAACATGTGAAGGTCAAGATGAGGTGTGAAGGCTTCTGATCAGGATCCGAGCCGTAGAATGTGAACGGAATCTCGAACTGCTTCCACTCGGTCTGTGACTGAGTAGACTCGAAGTATGCCGAGTAGAGCACCTTCTTGTAGCGAGCGTCGCCACTCTTGATGTTGGCATCGCTTGGCGAGAAGGTTGTACCGTTAGCGTCGGCGCTAATCACGGTATGAGCCTCTGTGGCCATACAGCAGAAGATCTTGCAGAGGTCAGGATCGCCCGACTTACCTACGCCACCGCTCACCTTGTCAATGGTTCCGCAGTTGAACTTCGCCCAGAAACGAATTGCCTTAGGCTTGGCGTTGAATGAGAACGGCTGACCAAAATATACGGTAGCATTTGTGCCTTCCATACCGCCCCA
>JAFZDR010000244.1 GCA_017561105.1 Alistipes sp.
CAACCAAATCCTTGCCTACGCAGATTGGGAATATCCATGTGAGGAGAGCTGCCCATACCCAGTGGGTCATACTTCCGAGCACTTGACCGCCCGAACGCACGCTGTTAGGGAATACCTCTGCGATAACCACCCATATTGTTGCACCCAACGAGATAGCAAAGCAGGCTACATAAGTACATACGCAGATAAGGAGTGTGTAACCCTCGAACTCGCCAAGGTAGAAGCCGCGAGCTACCAAGCCCTGCGCCACAACCATACCGATAGCACCGATAGCAATAAGGGTACGACGACCGAGCTTATCGATAAGCACCATTCCGAGCATTGTAAATGTGAGGTTTGTCAAGCCCACAATTACCGACTGCAACATAGGGTTGCTAAAGGCTCCCGACTGCTCCAATAATCGAGGTGCATAGTAGAGAATGGCGTTAATACCGCTCAACTGATTGAGTGTTGCAATAAAGAACGCAATAAGGATAGGCTTGATAAATTTCTTCTGGAACAGGCCCTCTTTCTTGACACTTGCCTCCTCTATAAACGACTCTTTAATAGCGGTCATTTCGCCCTCTACATCCTTCTCGCCGGTCTTTACAAAGATTGCCGTAGCCTCGCTCTCCTTACCCTGCGAAACGAGCCAACGCGGACTCTCGGGAACGGTGAAGAGGAGCACGGTAAAGAGCAATGCAGGTATAGCCTCGCTGCCAATCATCCACTGCCATGTATCAGGCGCATTCAGCACCATCGAGCCTATACTCCACTGCAAATCGCTCGGGATAGCAGCCTTTGCGATAAAGTAGTTAGAGAAGTAGGCGCATACGATACCCAACACAATATTGAACTGGAAGAAGGCTACAAAACGACCACGCCACGACGAAGGTGAGATCTCGGCAATGTACATAGGGCCGATTACCGAAGAGGCACCTACAGCCAAACCTCCGAGGAAGCGGAACGCCATAAACGAGTACCAATTAACGATAAATCCGCTACCTACAGCCGATATAAAGTAGAGCACGCCAACCACGATAAGCGAGTTGAGTCGTCCATACTTCTGTGCAGGCTTTCCGCAAACTAATGCTCCGATAATTGTACCAATCAACGCTGTAGCATTGGTAAATCCGTGCCAGAAATCGCTTGTACCAAAGACCTTCTGAATATCCGCCTCGGCACCCGAGATAACGGCTGTGTCAAATCCAAACAGCAGACCTCCGAGCGACGCTACGAAGGCTACCCAAAACATATATCCTTTCATTACAACTTATATTTAATTCGTTCAATAATATGATCCTGATAACACTCGTCGAGCTCCACAAAGTAGCCGCTCCAACCCCATACGCGCACAATCAGATTGCGGTGGAGCTCAGGGTGTGCCTTCGCATCGAGCAGACGCTCTCTATCGAGCGTATTGAGCTGCAACTGATGACCTCCAAGGCGAATGTACGAGCGGATAAGCATCGCCAACTTCTCAACAGTCTCCTCGTTGCGGAAGATACTCTCATCCAACTCGATAGTCAGAGGACCACCGTTGATAACATTCTCGAGGTTTGGCTTTGCAAATGAACGCATCACCGACACAGGGCCGTTCTGCTTCAAGAACATACTTGGAGTGAAGTTTGCCGGCAACACCTCGCCCGCACTTCGGCCGTCAGGTGTGGCAGGGAGATCCTTCGCATGGAAGATGTAGTACATCGCAGTACCTGTTCCTGCACGCCAAATACCACCGCGCTCATTGCGATAGCCCTTGAGTCCCTCGGCAAACGAGTCCAAGAGAGCTGCACCTATAGCGTCGGCCTCCTCGTTGTCGAGTCCCATCTTCGGAGCCTCGTTACGCAGGCGATCCTGCAAAGCCTCGTGGCCCACGAAGTTCTTTTTCAATGCATCCATCAACTCCTCCAAGCCTACAGACTTCTCTTCGAAATAGAACTTCTTGATTGCTGCAAGCGAGTCGGCAGCGGTCGAAAGGCCCGTTCCATGAACGCCGTAGTTGTTCGAGTTACCACCCTCCGAGATATCCTGAGCCTTCTCGATTGTGCCACCCATAAATGTCGAAAGGAATGGCGCAGGGGCGATATAGAGGTTATCGTGAGCTGAAGTGATACGCTTGCACTCCTCCTTAATCTTCGACTCGATATATGCGTAGAACTCCTCGTATGTTGCGTAGTCGCCGAGCGAATTTACTGCGTTGCTCACAATCTCGGCAAACGAGAGAGCGTCGATATTCGGAATCTCCATACCATTCTTCGGGATGATAAACTCCCAGCAAGCCGCAACAACATAGTTGTGAGCATCCTCCTCCGAGTAGCCGAGTTTCATAAGGCCCGGAATTACCACATCGTCGTTATCGTACTGCGGGAAGCCCAAACCGCGCTTGGTGAGCTCGGCGCCGAGTTTGTAGATATCTAACGGAGTGTTTGCATCGCATCGAAGGTTAATCTTAGGGTCAATAAGATTCAAGGCGTAGCTCGCCTTCAAGCACATACGCGACACCTCGTTGAAGAGACAGTTGCCGTCCTTATCGCGACCACCGAGCACAAGGCTCTG
>JAFZDR010000245.1 GCA_017561105.1 Alistipes sp.
GCAAAGAATCGCCTTCTCAACCAATATACCGCCAGTGCTACCGGCAAGAGGGTAGTGGCGGGCCCAGCCGAGGCTACGGCTATCGGTAATATAATGTTGCAGGCGATAGGCGCAGGTGCTGTGGCATCGCTTGCCGAGGCTCGTGCAATTATTCGTAACTCGGTGGAGCAGGAGGTATTCATCCCTGAGGCCGAGGAGCAGTGGTGCGAGGCGTACAAGAGATTTCAAACATTAAAATAAAAACCTTAAAACAGAACAATTATGAACGAAGCAAAAATTAAACAGGCTTATGACATTGCGGTTGAGCGATATGCCGAGTTGGGTATCGATGTAGAGAAGGTGCTCGAAAAGTTGCAGCAGGTGGAGATTTCGATGCACTGCTGGCAGGCTGATGATGTTTCGGGTTTCGAGTCGTCGGGCGATTTGACAGGCGGTATCCAGGCTACAGGAAACTATCCTGGTAAGGCTCGCAATATGGAGGAGTTGCGTGCCGATATTCTCATGGCAATGTCGCTCCTTCCGGGTAAGCAGCGCTTGAACTTGCACGAGATCTATGGAGATTTCGGAGGCGAGTTCGTTGATCGCGACCAGGTTGAGCCAAAGCACTTCGAGAGCTGGATTCAGTGGGGCTTGGAGAATGGCGTGAAGCTCGACTTCAACTCGTCGTCGTTCTCGCACCCTAAGTCGGGCGATTTGTCGTTGTCAAATCCTGATGAGGAGATTCGTAACTTCTGGATTGAGCATACAAAGCGTTGTCGTGCTATCGCCGAGGAGATGGGTCGTCGCCAGGGAGATCCTTGTATCATGAACTTGTGGGTACACGACGGTAGCAAGGATATCACCGTAAATCGCATGAAGTACCGCGAGCTGTTGAAGGATTCGTTGGATAAGATCTTCGAGCAGAAGTACGAGAATATGAAGGATTGCGTCGAGTCGAAGGTGTTCGGTATCGGTTTGGAGAGTTACACTGTAGGCTCTAACGACTTCTACATCGGCTATGGCGCGCAGAATGGTAAAATTGTTACCCTCGATACAGGTCACTTCCACCCAACCGAGAACGTGGCAGACAAACTTTCGTCGTTGCTCTTGTATGTGCCGGAGGTTATGCTCCATGTTACCCGTCCTGTTCGTTGGGACTCGGATCATGTTACAATTATGAATGATGAGACCCTCGAGTTGATGCAGGAGATTGTTCGTTGCGATGCACTCGACCGCGTACATATCGGTTTGGACTACTTCGACGCTTCGATTAACCGTATCGGTGCTTATGTAATCGGTACCCGTGCAACCCAGAAGTGTTTGTTGCGTGCTTTGTTGGAGCCACTTGCACAGCTTCGCGAGTACGAGGCAAATGGTCAGGGCTTCGAGCGCTTGGCACTCTTGGAGGAGGCTAAGAACTTGCCTTGGAATGCAGTATGGGATATGTTCTGTTTGCGCAACAATGTGCCGGTAGGCGAGTCGTTCATTGCCGATGTTCAGCAGTATGAGAAAGATGTAACCTCAAAACGCAAATAACTATGTATCGTATAGTATTGAATGAAACCTCCTATTTTGGAGCAGGTTGCCGCTCGGTGATTGCCGATGAGGTGGCAAAGCGCGGTTTTAAGAAGGCTTTCTTCGTAACCGACAAAGATTTGATTAGATTTGGTGTTGCAGAGAAGATTGAAGAGGTATTGAAGGGTGCCGGCATCCCTTACGAGATTTATAGCGATGTTAAGGCTAATCCTACAATCGGTAATGTTCAGCGCGGAGTAGAGGCATACAAGGCTTCGGGTGCAGATTTCATTATCGCTTTGGGCGGAGGCTCGTCGATTGATACTGCGAAGGCTGTCGGTATCATTATCAACAACCCTGAGTTTGCGGATGTTCGCTCGTTGGAGGGCGTAGCTCCTACAAAGAATCGTGCTGTACCTACTTTCGCTATCCCAACCACCGCAGGTACTGCGGCAGAGGTGACTATCAACTATGTTATCACCGACGAGGAGGCGAAGAAGAAGATGGTGTGCGTGGATCCTAATGATATCCCTATGTGTTCGGTTATCGACTGCGAGTTGATGTACTCTATGCCTAAGGGCTTGACTGCTGCAACAGGTATGGATGCCTTGACTCACGCTATCGAGAGCTATATCACCCCTGGTGCTTGGACTATGAGCGATATGTTCGAGGCAAAGGCTATCGAGTTGATCGCTACACACCTCAAAAATGCAGTTGAGAATGGCAAGGATGAGGTTGCTCGCGCAGGCATGGCAGAGGCTCAGTATATTGCAGGTATGGGATTCTCGAATGTCGGCTTGGGTATCGTTCACTCGATGGCTCACCCGCTCGGTGCATTCTACGACACTCCTCACGGTGTGGCTAATGCGTTGCTCTTGCCTTATGTTATGGAGTATAATGCCGAGTCGCCATCGCGTGCCAAGTATTTGGGTATTGCAAAGGCTATGGGCGTAAATACCGACGGTATGAGCGTAGATGAGGGTGTTAAGGCTGCTATTGATGCAGTTCGCGCACTCTCGTTGAGCATCGGCATTCCACAGCACTTGTGCGAGATTGGCGTAAAGAAGGAGGATATTCCTGAGTTGGCTGTCGCTGCATTCAACGATGTATGTACAGGTGGTAACCCTCGCCCAACTTCGGTAGAGGATATTGCCAAGTTGTACGAAATAGCTTTCGAGTAAGGATAATAAATGGAGAAAAATATGAAATCAGTATTGGAAAATCGCCCTGCACTCGCTGCCGAGGTTGAGAAGGTTGCCGAGGTTGCCGGTTATCTCTGGCAGAAGGGTTGGGCAGAGCGAAATGGCGGAAATATCACCGTCAATATCACCGAGTATGTAGATGACGAGATTAAGGCGTTGCCCGCTATCAGCGAGGTGTTCCCTATCGGTACAACTCTCCCTTACTTGAAGGGTTGCTACTTCTACTGCAAGGGTACAAATATGCGTATGCGCGATTTGGCTCGTCGTCCTATGGAGAACGGCTCTATTATCCGCATCTTGGAGGATTGCGCATCGTATGTAATCATCGCAGATAACCATGTTAAGCCTACTTCGGAGTTACCATCGCACCTCAGCGTTCACAACTACCTTATCGGCAAGGGCTCGCCATATAAGGCTTCGGTACACACTCACCCAATCGAGTTGGTGGCTATGTCGCACAACCCTAAGTACCTCGAGAAGGATGTCGTAACAAAACTCTTGTGGAGTATGATCCCCGAGACTAAGGCGTTCTGTCCTCGCGGCTTGGGTATTGTGCCTTACACTTTGCCGGGTTCGGTTGAGTTGGCCGATGCAACTATCGCCGAGTTGGATGATTACGATGTAGTGATGTGGGAGAAGCACGGTATCTTCGCGGTTGATTGCGATGTTATGCAGGCATTCGATCAGATTGATGTGTTGAACAAATCGGCTCTTATCTATATCGCATCGAAGTCTATGGGCTTCGAGCCTGAGGGTATGAGCGAGGAGCAGATGCGCGAGATGTCGGTTGCATTCAACCTCCCTAAATAAAGCGCTATTTTGATCGTTTGTTGAGAGTTATCTTCTAAAATCAACAACCTAATTAGAGAGTTATGAAAAAGATTGTATCGCTTAGCGTCCTTTTGCTTATTGTTGCAGGCGCACTATTCTTCTATTTCCGCTTCTACTTTGTCTTTGGCGAGGGTGTCAAGAGTGGAGAGTTGAATTATGTTGTGCGTAAGGGCTTCGTCTTTAAGACCTACGAGGGCAAACTTATTCAGGCGGGATTTCGCACTCAAACAGCGGGTATTCAATCCTACGAGTTCGAGTTCTCGGTAACAGATAAGGCCGTTGCCGAGCGATTGATGTTGCTCGGTGGACAGAATGTGGAGTTGCACTACAAGGAGTATTTCGGCAAGCTCCCTTGGCGAGGCTTTACGAAATTTATTGTGGATAGCATTGTCTCTGCCCGCCCGCTCTATCCGCAGCCACAGCCAATTCAGCCCAACTCGAACACTTGGAATAACGGCGGTAATGCGACATCCGAGATAGAGGGTACGCAGATATAAAAAAGTTGCGGATTTGGGCAAAAGTTTCTATCTTTGCCCCCGCAATAAGGAAAGATGCAGGAGTGGTTGAACTGGCCCGCCTGGAAAGCGAGTAAACCCCAAAAGGGTTTCGGGGGTTCGAATCCCC
>JAFZDR010000246.1 GCA_017561105.1 Alistipes sp.
CTATACAAAGCGTATATATGAGGATTGAAAAACAATAATAGAACAAGAGAAAAAGCAACAGCTTTTTCTCTTGTGTTTTGAGAGTATGCGTAACTCTGAATAGAATGTGAAAATACTTGCGTAAACAATGAAAGCCCACGCAGCCAAATTCCTCGACACTTTGCAGAGGGAGATGGACGGAATGAAAATATAGTTCGCGAGAAATGCCCGCGAATGCGGGCTCGTGGCTCGTTTTCCGCTCCAAGTCCAAATGTTTTGAGGACAAAATCAAGCAAAACCCTTTGAAACATCGTTTCAGAGGGTTTTTCATTTATTGTCGGTTGGTATCGTTTCGACACCGTGGAGCCCCTACCCGACATAGCCCGAACCTCGAAGTGTCCCTCCGAATATCCATCGTGAAAATAAGGGACACTTACTCCGAAATGAGGGGACACTTTGGGCTTTTGGGCAAAAAATCTTTGACCATCAGTAAACTTTTCAGGCTGGCAGTTGCCTCAACAGCATAACTGCCTTGTGCGGAGCCTTAACACCTTTTTGAGTGTTGGTGTACAAAGCCGAAAAGTAGTCGATATATTTCTCCATATTACTTAAACTCATTTTCACTCCACATTTCGCACTGCGTCATAATGGTTTCGAGGGCTGCCTCCTGGCCCTCGGGTGGATATTTATATTTTTTGAGCAGTCGTTTCACAATGCGGCGCATACCGGCACGGGCACTCTCCTTCATTGTCCAGTCTATGGTCTTATTTGTGCGGAGTGCATCGGTCAGTTCGCGCGTAATGGCGATAAGTTGCTCGTTTGTATAGAAGTCCTGCACCGCCTCGGGCTTGGTTATAGCATCGTAGAAGGCCAACTCCTCGGTCGAGAGGTTGAGTTTCTTGCTCTCCTCCTCGCCACTGACGATTGCCCTCGCGGTCTTCAACAACTCTTCGATAACCTCCTCGTTTGTGAGCATACCTTTGAGGTAGTTGCTCATCGCATTCGCCAAAATCTCGGAGAATTTCTCGGCTCGCACGGCATTTGTGCGCTGATATACCCGAATCTGCTCGGCTATCAACTTGCGTAGCAACTCCACAGCGAAGTTCTTCTGCTTCATCTGCGCTATCTCCTCCAAGAACTTCGGGTCGAAAATTGAAAACTCCTCCTTGATATCCGAGAAGAGGTTTATCACACCCTCGCTCTTGATGCTCTGTTTGAGCAGTTCGTTTATGCGCTCGTTAATCTCGCGGAACGAAATCTTACCCTTACCCTCCACACGCGTCAGCAGTGTGCGTACCGCCTCAAAGTAGGCTGCCTCCAATCGCTCCTCTCGCTGCAAAAGACTCTGGCAGAGCGACAACGACTGACGGAGCAACAACGCCTCTTTAATGTATAGTTTCTTTGTTTCTTCTCGCTCTGGGGCTTGCAGGAAATCGACACCGCCCGCAATCGCCGCAGCGCGAGCCATATCCGACTCGCCGTAGAATGCCGAGTAGTCGAAGCCGTGCAGCAGGTCGCGGCACACCTCCAACTTCTTCTGAAATTCGGGATATGCGGTCTTCGAAATGTCGGTGTCGCCATAGTTCTTGCGGTCACGAATGGTATAGTCGTTCATCGCCTGCTTCAAAGCCGAGGCAATGCCCACATAATCGACCACCAAACCGCCCTGTTTGTCGCCAAATACACGGTTTACACGCGCAATGGCTTGCATTAGATTGTGCCCTGCCATTGGCTTATAGACATACATCGTCGAGAGCGACGGCACATCAAATCCAGTGAGCCACATATCCACGACAATCACCACCTTCAACGGGCTGTCGTTATCCTTAAATTGCTTTTCGAGCTCCTTTTTGTGAGCATCGTTGCCGATTATTGCACGCCACTCCTCGGGGTCTTTGTTGCCCGAAGTCATCACCACCGCAAGCTTCTCGGTCCACGATGGGCGCAACGCCAAGATGCGGTTATAGATTTTCATCGCAATCGGGCGCGAGTAGGCAACAATCATCGCCTTGCCCGTCTGCTCATATTGGCGGTAATTCTCGTAGTGGTCGAGGATGTCGCCCACGAGCGAGTCTATCGTTTCGTCTGCCCCGAGTATTGAGTCGAGTCTGCCAAGCTCTCGCTTGCTCTTCTCGATTGCATACTCCTCCGCCTCATTGGCCATTGCCTCGTACTCGTCATCTATGCGGCGGAGCGTCGCCTCGTCGAGGTGCAGGTTTATCACTCGGCTCTCGTAGAACACAGGGCGTGTAGCACCATCAGCTACCGCCTGCGTCATATCGTAAACATCTATGTAGTCGCCGAACACCTCTCTTGTCGAGCGATCTTTCTGCGAAATTGGCGTACCCGTAAAGCCTATGTATGTGGCATTTGGCAGCGAGTTACGCACTCGGCGTGCTGCTCCGACCTTCACGCGACCTTCGCTGTCTATTTTCTCGGTCAGACCGTATTGACTGCGGTGCGCCTCGTCGGCTATTACTACGATATTTCGGCGGGTCGAGAGGGGCTCTTCGCTCTCCTCGAACTTCTGCATTGTGGTAAAGAATATACCGTTTGCCTCGCGCCCCTGCAATAGTTCGCCGAGGTGCTTGCGGCTCTCAGCCTGTATGGGCGTTTGGCGTAGGAAGTCGGCACACTTGGCAAACTGACGGTACAACTGCCCGTCGAGGTCGTTGCGGTCAGTGAGAATTACGATTGTGGGCGACGATAC
>JAFZDR010000029.1 GCA_017561105.1 Alistipes sp.
AAATATCAGCTTCCGTTATAAGTTCTTCGATATTGCCGTGCAGATAAATGGAGCATTCGGTCATAAGATATTTAACGGTACGGGATTGGCTTACACAAATATGTCCATCTTCCCCGATTACAATGTATTGAAGGGGGCTCCCGAAAAGAATATCGTAGATCAGAATATCTCGGATTATTGGTTGGAGAAGGGCGACTATGTAAATATCGAGCACTTGACTATAGGTTTCAACATTCCATTGAAATCGAAGGTGGTAAAATCGTTGCGTCTCTCGGCAAGTATCAGCAACCTCGCTACAATCACCGGTTATAGCGGTCTTACGCCGATGATAAATAGTTATGTGGTAAGTGGCACATTGGGTATTGACGACAAACGCACCTATCCGCTATTCCGCACCTACTCATTAGGTCTTAGTATTCAATTCTAATCGTTTGCAATTATGAGAAGATACACAAATATAGTGATGATTGCTTTTGTTGCAATGATGGCAACCTCGTGTCTTAAGGAGAACCCAAGAGACCAACTTTACGAGGATGACATTTACAATAGTGCCAACAATATCTATATAAACGCAGTTGCTGTGCTCTATAACTATATCGGTGGTAATACCGATAGTGAGGGATTGCAGGGTACTTGTCGAGGCATATACGACTACAATACGCTCACCACCGACGAGGCTATGATTCCTATTCGTGGTGGCGACTGGTACGATGGCGGTCTATGGGAGAATATGTATCAGCACAAGTGGAGCCCAAATGATTTACCGCTCTATAACACTTGGAAATACCTCTATAAAGTCGTTGTTTTGGCAAATAAATCGCTATACATCATAGATAAATACAGTAACCATTTGACCGCAGAGCAGAGAGTGGCATACGAGACCGAGGTGCGAGCCATTAGAGCACTGTTCTACTACTACATTATGGATATGTATGGCCGAGTTCCTCTTGTAACCTCTTACACAGAGAAACAGGATGAGATAGTGCAGAGCGAGCGCAGTAAGGTATTCTGGTTTATTGTTAATGAGCTGCAAGAGGTTGCCGAGTTGCTGCCAAATGAGCGTAGCAATAAGATGGGTAACTACTATGGTCGCGTAACTCGGCCTGTTGCCCACTTCCTTTTGGCAAAGTTGGCTCTTAATGCCGAGATATACTGCGATGATAATTGGACCGATGGCGTGCCACAAAATGGCAAGGAGATACTCTTTACCGTCGATGGCGAGCAACTCAACGCTTGGGAAACTTGCGTAAAGTATTGCGACAAACTTGCCGAGACTGGATATTATTTGGAGGGCGATTATAGCTACAACTTTGCCGTACACAACGAGAACTCCAACGAAAATATCTTTACCATTCCGTTGGATAAAAACCTCTATGCTGCTCAGTTCTGGTACCTATTCCGCTCTCGCCACTATAATCACGGTGGGGTATTGGGTGGTTCGTCGGAGAATGGCACAAGTGCCAATATCTCAACCGTATTAGCCTACGGTTACGGCACCGACAAAGTTGATACTCGCTTTGAAAAGAATTTCTACGCAGGTGTGGTTGTGGTCGATGGCAAACCCGTAATGATGGATAACGGCGAGCCGTTGGAGTATAAGCCTTTGGAGTTGAGGTTGAACCTTACGGGAAGCCCTTATGTAAAGACTGCAGGTGCTCGTATGGCAAAATATGAGGTCGATAGAACCTCTCATTCAGATGGTCGACAACCAGATAACGACATCGTGCTCTTCCGTTATGCCGATGCACTCTTGATGAAGTCTGAGGCGAAGGTGCGTAATGGCGAAGATGGCTCGGCGGAGTTGAATCAGGTACGCAGCAGAGTAGGTATGCCATATCGTGAAGCTACGCTCGAGAATATCTTGGAGGAGCGATTGTTGGAGTTGGTATGGGAGGGCTGGCGACGTCAGGATATGGTGCGTTTCGGTCTTTACCATAAGTCGTACGACCAGCGCACACAACTGCCTGACGAAAAAAATGGATATACAACCGTGTTCCCAATACCGCAGAAGAGTATAGACCTCAATTCACAATTGAAACAGAATGTAGGATATAAAAGCAGATAATTAGATTTGAGAATGCGGCATTTTTACTCTACTGCAACTAAATCGTAGGTTTGAAATCGGGCTGTGTTGGTACACAAAGCATTGCCGGAACAACCTGAGGGGGTACAAAAGAGAAGAACAAAAGCTCTTTCCCTCAGCGGACTCGAACTTAGGTAGGGTTACCTCGGTCGTGTATCTCCGCACCGCCACAAGTGGCGACTGCAGCTCTTTCTCGGTGACGGCTAAAGCCGTTCGAGCCAATAAACTCGATAGGTCGTTACAGAGATTGTATACAGAGTCTTCTCGAGCCACTCGTCGATAGAGTGAATTTGCTGTTCGATATGGCCTGATAATCGATACGCTTTCTAAAATCACTTTATGCTTAATACCATTTTTATAGTTGATAATCTATTGTAAATTGCATTTTTTAAAGAATTTTCAATAAAAAATTTGCAGAATAAAAAATTTCAACTACCTTTGCAGTCGCAAAACCGATAAGGTTGCGCGAAAAGTTGGTGCCATAGCTCAGTTGGTAGAGCAAAGGACTGAAAAT
>JAFZDR010000030.1 GCA_017561105.1 Alistipes sp.
GATCTGTTTATATTGCCTACTCCGTACGGATCAGGGAACTGATACGAGCCATCCTCCTGCAACGCCTTCTTAGCCTCGTTGTAGAGTCTTTGCATATAGGCTGTCAGGTTAATGACATAGCAGCCGCGGCTGCGATCCAGACAGCCGTCATACACACCAACCGTACCGTTAGACTCCTCGTAGAGGTAGTCGTAATCAGGAATTGCGGCAAATCGATCGTATAATCGGTATGTTCCAAATCGGGTAAATGCACTCTCGTACATCGTTGCAAAGTCGACTGCATTGCCCGGAGCTTGTGTTACATTCCAATCGTAGTCCGCACCCTTAACATAGATTGACATCAGACACTGGTTGATACCAATTTTCGAACCACTCTCCTCCTCGTTTAACTTTCCGATCGAGAGCAACTCGTTAAGGAAAGCATCGGTAAAGTATATCTCGGTTGCAGGACCACCCATACCCTCAACATAGCAAGTCGAGAGCTCGGTACGCTCCTCACGCGGCTTGGTGTAGTCCATAACAACACCATTGAGCTGCGATGCGCCACCCGAACAGCTGATACTGTAATCGCGGTTTATCTTATTTACCGAGGCATTTACAGCCGAAGACTCATCCTTGAAATAGTAGTACATACCTACGGTATCCTTAATCATGGCAGGATCCTTCGGATTGCGACTTCTACCCTGCAACATAATACCCGAAGCTGTCAAATCGAGCGCATACATAGCGCCCTCCTTGTTTGCCGGCAAATCCTCAACAGGTTTGATATACAAACCGTGGAACTTATCCAACCACTTTGAATCATCCGAATAGATCTCGATACCGCTACGGCCATAGCCATCCCATTCGGTATTTGTGGCGTAGTCATCAGGCACAAGCATCAAACGACGAGCAAAGTCCCACGAATATGGAGTGTTCTCCATCGGAATCATAACGGTTGCGGGGCCTTCGCCCAACTCGCTATTCGGGAATGTAAACTCGAAAATAGGCTTATTCGGATCGTACATGCCCAACTTCTCCAAGTCGATATTGATATATGCGATGGTGTCGCCTCTATCTGCATTGTATGTCAAAGCATTCTCGGAGAGAGATTTCTGCAACTCAAACACCTGATATCTGATTGGAACGAGTGTGTCGCCGCCATACTCTTTTACCGTAAGCACCAACTTCATAGTATCGAAGATCGGCATATATCCGAAGCCGTTATCCTCGTCCAGAGCATTCATGTAGAGCATCGTAGAGGCAAATCCCGCAGTGCGCTGACCAAAGACATCGCTTCGGCGCACACCCATATAGCCCACTCCCAAGTTCGACGAAACCAACGAATCGGAACGATAGAGGCGTGTCTCGATAAGGTTATCGAGCTCCTCCTCTACATTCACGCCTGCGTCAGCGTTGAAGGAGATCTTGGTGTTGCCCTGATATTTCAGATGTCGCATAACCATAACCTGACCCTCGGGCATAATATCCGAGCCGAGGGTGCTATCCGCAACCATCAAACAGCTACTCATAAAGAGAGCCGTAACAGCGATAGATAACGCGAGTACGATTAGACGAAATCTGTTAGAAAAGTTCTTCATAGAAGCGATCGTAATTATCATAAAAATCTCCGTCCTCAGGTGACTGGTAATCAAGAACCTTCTTACCACTCTGACGAGCATACTCGATCAACGACTTGTCAGCCTTCTCCGAGCCTGCCACTACACCATCGACATTATCTATAACGAAACGCATCAAATTTTCGTATGAAGGAGTACCCAAATTCTCGACATCTGCCGCAGGCACACCCTCGTTACGCAACTTCTCCTCGAGAGTTGCATCGAGCGGAGTCGAGAACTTATCCTCATAGAGCGATACTACAATCTTTGTATCGCAGAATACCGGATCATCATTGAACATATTGCGCAAGTAGAGAGGTGCAATAGCCGAGAACCAACCGTGGCAATGTACCACGCTCGGCTTCCACTGCAACTTCTTTACGGTCTCCAATACGCCACGCGCAAAGAACATCATTCGTGCGTCGTTATCCTCGAACTCCTTGCCCTCCTCGTTGGTCAAAACCGCCTTGCGAGAGAAGAAATCATCGTTGTCGATAAAGTATATCTGGATACGAGCCGAAGGGATCGACGACACCTTAATAATCAACTGATGATCGTTATCGTTGATGATAAGGTTCATTCCCGACAAACGAATCACCTCGTGCAGCTGATTGCGTCGCTCATTCACGCAGCCATAACGCGGCATAAATGTACGAATCTCATTGCCATGCTCCTGCATAGCCTGCGAAAGCTGTCTGCACAAACACGACTCCTCGTTCTCGGGGAGATAAGGCATTATCTGCTGACAGATATATAAAATCTTATTATTCGCCATCGCTTTTGGATTTTTTAGTCCTACTTAAAATTCTCTTAGAGGATCAACATTGCATCGCCGTATGTTCCGAAGCGATAGCCCTCCTCTACTGCCACCTTATAGGCGTTCATCACGGTGTTGTAACCGCCGAATGCCGCAACCATCATCAGCTGGGTCGAGCCCGGAGTATGAAGGTTTGATACCATAGCATTTGCTACGGTGAACTCGTATGGCGCAAAGATAAATTTATTAGTCCAGCCCTGCTGTGCAGTAACCATTCCGTGAGTCGAAACAACGGTCTCGAGTGTACGCATAACGGTTGTACCGATTGCTACAACCTTCTTGTTAGCCTGCTTTGCCTTATTGATAGCCTCGGCACTCTCAGGTGTTACGAAGAACTGCTCCGAATCGACCTTATGCTTCGACAAATCCTCAACATCGACAGTGCGGAAGTTACCCAAACCTGCGTGCAATGTAACAAAGGTCTTCTCGATACCAAAGATCTCCATTCGCTTGAGGAGGTGCTTCGAGAAGTGCATACCTGCAGTTGGTGCAACCACAGCACCCTCCTTATCGGCAAAGATAGTCTGATAGTTCTCGGCATCCTCAGGCTCAACCTTCTCGCGCACCCACGATGGGAGCGGAGTCTCGCCCAAACGATAGAGAAGTTCCTTAAACTCCTCGTGCGGACCATCATAGAGGAAGCGGAGAGTACGACCACGCGAGGTGGTGTTGTCGATAACCTCGGCACCTAAGATATCATCCTCGCCAAAGTACAACTTGTTGCCGATACGAATCTTACGAGCAGGATCTACCAATACATCCCACAACTTCAACTCGCGGTTCAACTCGCGCAACAAGAACACCTCGATCTCGGCTCCGGTCTTCTCCTTATTACCGTAAAGACGAGCAGGGAATACCTTTGTATCGTTCATTACAAAGATATCTCCCTCATCGAAATACTCGATAATATCCTTAAAAAGTTTGTGCTCGATCTCGCCGGTTTCGCGATGTACCACTAACAATCGAGCCTCATCACGATTTCGCTCCGGATATTTCGCGATCAATTCCGGATTAAAATCGAAGTCATAATGTGAAAGTTTCATATTATATAAAGTATAATCTTCTATCCTTTATAGGGTTAGTTGTCGCAAAAAAACACGCAACAATCATTTACACTACGAAAAATTTACTCTTTTGTTTCATCCAAAGGAAGATTTTTTAAGAAATCGTCCAATGATATTGCATTTTCCTCGGTAAATGCACCATTACGGGTGCGACGCAACGATGTGAGGTAGGCGCCACTCTCGAGTGCCTGACCAATCTCGTGAGCCAACGAACGGATATATGTTCCCTTGCTGCACTCCACACGGATACGCATCTTAGGAAGGTCGTACTCCTCGAGGGTTATCGAGTAGATGTTGATCAACGCCTTGCGCAACTCAACCTCCTCTCCCGCGCGAGCCAACTCGTATGCACGCAAGCCCTCAACCTTCTTTGCCGAGTAGATTGGAGGTGCCTGCAAGCGCTCACCCGAGAGCGAGAGCAATGCTGCCTCTACCTTCTCACGAGTGATGTGGTCTATAGGATAGGTCTTATCCACAGGGTGCTCCATATCGTAGCTTGGGGTTGTAGCGCCGAGCATCAACTCTGCGACATACTCCTTGCGCTCCGCCTGCAACGCATCGACCTGCTTGGTTGCCTTGCCGATGCAGACAAGCAAAATGCCTGTAGCCAACGGATCGAGTGTACCTGCGTGACCAATCTTTATTTTGCGATGTCCCATCTTATTCAGACGGAACTTTATCTTGCGTACAACATCCGACGAGGTCCACTCGAGCGGTTTGTCGATAACCGCCACATAGCCCTCCTCCTTAGGATTGAAATTCTTGAAATCTATCATATTAGATAAAATATGTTACCACGGCAACAGCACCTACTACAGCGCAGTATGCTGCAAACCAAATCAACTTTCCGCGCTTGACCATCTCGATCATAAACTTGCAAGCCAGACAACCCGTAACAAAGGCCACCACAAAGCCCGCCATCAACGGCACAAGCTCTACTCCACCGCCAAACTCGCCCTTGATGATATCAAGCAGAGCATTTCCGAGAATCGGAGGGAGCACCATCAAAAACGAGAACTGCGCTACACTCTCCTTCTTATTACCGAGCAACAAGCCCGTTGCGATTGTTGAGCCCGAGCGCGAGAGTCCCGGCATGGTAGCGCACGCCTGCGCCACACCGATAATAAATGCATCGCGATAAGAGATTGTATCCTTCTGGCGCGGCTTTGCCTTGTAGGCAAATGTGAGAAGAACAGCCGTTACGAGCAACATCACTCCCACAACCAACACCGACGAGAATGCAGCCTCGAGGTAATCCTTAAAGAGGAGTCCGACAATACCCACCGGAATCATCGAGATAACAATCTTCAGCACATAGGACTGCTCCTCGTTGAATGTTCGCGAGAACACCCCTCTGAACAAGCGTGCAACCTCGCGCCACAATATAACAATTGTACTCAATACGGTTGCCGCATGAAGAGTAAGGCTAAAGGTGAGATCGTCCGCTGCCGAGAGGTCGGTGCCAAGAATTTCCGATGCCAACATCAGATGACCGCTGCTCGACACGGGCAGAAATTCGGTCAATCCCTGCACTATTCCGAGTATAATCGATTGTAAAGTTGTCATAATATCCCAAATTGATACAAAATTTTACAAAGATACTAAAAAGTGGCAAAGAAAAAAAGTTGAGCGAAGAAAAAACTCCGCTCAACCCTTAAAATATATCTCTATTCTTTAGTATACCAACTCATCGTTCTCCGATCCAAAGCCCGGAAGAAGTACACTATCGCCGTAGCCGCCCTCGACAGCTACCTCGAAAATCTCAAATTCTGGTTTTAAGTAATTTTTCATAATTGCAACTGTTTTTAGGGTTATTCAATTACCGGAGCCTCGGTGAGGAATGTTACACCATCGTAGCCGTCTACGCCGGTCCAATCTGTTGAACCACCATAGATATAGTTGAAGTAGTCCTCCTTGGTAAGTTTGCTTGGCTTGTAAGTCTCGTCTTCTGTGTTATAAATCATACAATTTCCGCCCACAGCACCACTTGTAACCTTGATGCTCGAAGTGCGTGGAGTACCA
>JAFZDR010000031.1 GCA_017561105.1 Alistipes sp.
GAGTAAATTATCGGTTAGTGGATCTGCTGGTACTTACACTATAACAATCCCTTCATCTTGGGGATTAAGTGCATCGGACTACATCGTGATGCTTACAGGCTATGGGTATTCGGCAGATAGCTCCACAGCCCCTATTAAGGCAACGCTTGTTTCCCGTTCCGCAACTTCATTTGTTGTTAAGACAAGTGACGACTCAACGCTAAACGCTGGCTCATTTATGTTCCAAATCATCAACATTAATGATTGGGATTAAAACTCTTCGATATGAACAAAAAAGAACTCAGCTCCTTGGAGCATTTCGGTAAGGTCGAGGATAATGACCTTATTTTTGGAAAGTCCGCAAGTGCGGGCAAATATGGATTCTTCTCGGCATCTATGCTGGGCAGTAATGGCTATGCTTGTCGCCGATGGAAGATTAGCACCTCCACGCCTGTTGGCGAGGCGGTGGGTAATATCGACTATCTGCGAGAGTTGCCTTCGTTGCTTGGTCTTGGTTGTTATCTGGTAGATGATGCTCACAATCGCCGTAAACTCGACCCTGCGAACCACTACAAGTTTGCGAGTGGTGAGACTGCCAAACTCGATGGCTCAATGGGTCAGTATATGTGGGGTTGGCGCATGCCGTTCTACATTGCGTGGTGGGTTGAGGGTGATTACTTCTACCTTGCGGCGAGCCTGAAACCTATCGCTGGCCGTGCTTGTTACAAGGTGCCTATCGCCTCGGTTTCGGCTATGCACTGCGGTGTTATGGATCGCACCAATACCGTACTCTGCTCCCTTATCAGCGATGCGGAGCAGTACCGAGGTGGCGGTGGTTCTGCCCTCACATCGGGTAACGCCTCGGCGCAGAACCTCTCAATGCTCGGCTATGCTGCCACTAATATTGGCACCGCCAGCTTCGAGACTTACGGAGCTAAACGCGGTGTGGGTTGGGGCGCAGGTTGGTATTGGATTGAGACGGCTATCCTTGTGCTGTTCCAACTCATTATGGGTACTCGCAACTCACAGGCATCGTTCAACTCAAACAAAGATGCCAACGGCTTGTATCAGGGCGGTCTCGGCAGTGGAATTTCGGGTATGCCATCGTGGGATACATACAACAACTATTACCCCGTAGTACCCACTTCGGCAGGTGTCGAGTTGGCTGATGCGGTTGGCGTTGGCTCGTATGCGGTTAAGAAGGCAGACGGTACAACTGCGTACACCGCCCCAATCCCTGTCTTCTTTGGCTTGAAAAACCCATTCGGCCACCTTTGGGTGGGTAAGAACCGTATCGTTGGTGTGAAGAACTCTGATGGCTCGTATTCGTTCTATGTGGCGAAGTCCTCGCTGACAACTTGGAATTACAGCGACACAGCCAATATGCTATATGTTGGTGGTATCGCAGCCCCAGCGTCAGCATCGTGGGACTACATTAAGACTCTTAATTTTGAGGGCTTGGCTGGTATGCCCGCAGAACGAGGTGCAACCGCCTCTACTTACTATTGTGATGGAGCGTATCTCGATACTGCTACTTCGGGTTTTCGTTCGCCTCTTGGCTCCGGCTTTGCTGACCATGGTGGCAATGATGGCTTGGCGTGCTTCCGCGGTAGCTCTGCGCCCTCGGATGCCAGTGCGCGCCTGTCGTCGCCTCTCTGCGAGGTTCTGGGAGACTTCGACCCTCGCCCTACGGTTTACGCTGATTAGAACCACGACAAGGCGACTGAAAACAGCGCAGGTGGCGTAGCCACCGAGCAAGCACCCGCGCACCGCAGGTGCGCCCGATAATAGTTCTTTGACATACTTGTTTCCTATTGGAAATCGACACTTCGGCGGTAGCCCTTAATACCGCCGAAGGCGGTTTTTTATATTTTGTATATGGGGTATATCGAAAAATCACTATCTTTGCGTAACTCTTTGAGAGTGGGCTGCCTCTCTTGGGCGGTAGGTTTCGGGTTTTCGTTCGCCTCTTGGCTCCGGCAATGCTAACAATGGTGACAATGATGGCTTGGCGTACTTCAACGGTAACAATGCGCCCTCGAATGCCAATGCGAACCTGTCGTCGCCTCACTACTTGGGACTGATGGATGTGTTTGCCCATTGGTTCTATTTGAGGGGTGTGCCTCGGCTCACGCTGGAACATAGACACTTTTACGCAGGTTCTGGTAGGTTGCCCTTGGCAATTCGAAGGCGTTTGCGAGAGAAAAAGCAGACACACGAGACACTTATAACACTATGACACTTGGGACACGATGAAAGCGTATGGTCGCTTGTCAGAGCAGATTGAGACGCCCGAGAACTTTGAGGAGGCAGAGGAGTGTGCCTCTCGCCGAAAGCGTAGGCGTAAGGAGGTAAGAGATTTTCGAGCCACACGACCCGAAAATCTCAACCACCTGCTCACTTTGTATCGTGATAAGACTTACGCCCCATCACCCTACACCTACAAGACCATCTACGAGCCAAAGGAGCGATTCTTGTCTATGCTCCCTTATCCTGACCATGTATTTGATTGGGCTATTCTGGTACCATCTGAACCGATACTCAACCGCACGATGTTTGAGCGTTCCTACGCCTGTGTTAAGGGGCGAGGTCAGCACCTTATGGTTAAGACCATCAGTGCCGATATTAGGGGCAATGCGAAGTTGATGTATTACGCTAACCTCGATGTCTCGAAGATGTATGCCTCTATCCCGTTATGGCTTCCAAAGCGGAACCTCCGCCGAAAAATCAAGGACCCGAAACTGCTGCACCACTTCGATACAATCATCGATAGCAGCATCGGTACCCCGATGGGGCGAAGCGATGGAACGGAGAACACAGGAGTACCCATTGGCTTGAAGATATCCACTATCATTGCCAATATGTCGTTGTGCTACCTCGACCACGATTGTAAGGTCTGCTTCAGACTCTCGGAACAGCCCGCCCTTGCCGATGCGTTGGCTGGGCAGTATGTATCAGAGAAGTTACTGACAGCACGCACCGAGGATGATGCGAGAGAGCTGGCAAAGGGTGTCGAGTACCTGAATGCGAAGTTCAAGCGATACCTTGCCGAGGGTGTGCAATTCTACTACCGCTTTATGGATAACATTGTAGTGCTCCACGAAGATAAGACCTTCCTACATCTGCTCGTTGAGTGGATAGGTTGGTATATGGGGGCGGAGTTGCACCTTACAATGAACCCGAAGTGGCAAGTGGGTAGCCTCATCGATGGGCTGAACATTGTCGGGTACCGCATCTTTGCAGATGGTCATATCAGGGTACGCCGAGAGATTAGGGAGAAAATCAAAAAGAAGATCCACCGAGGTCGTAAGATGGGGCTAACGGATAAACAGATATTCCGAGCTACCTCATCGATACTCGGTACAATGATGCACGCAGATTCAATTCACTTTATGCAAAAATACCACATGGAGACAAGAGAGAGATTAGGCGCAAAAATCAACAAGCGCAAAAGCCAATGCCCATTTGACGGTATGGTTCACACCCAGCAGAGACGCTTCGAGAGTCTATTATTCAACCCAGACGAGGGTGGAGACGAGAACGACAAACTGATGGAGCTTCGAGACTTTGAAGTTATCGACTCAATCAAGGAGTTCTACGATGATGGCAAGCCGAAACCGTGCCTCGCTATTCGCTACGAGTGGCAGGGTGAGAACTTCGACTATACAGATGAGCGAGGTCGTCAGGTGTTTGTTGAGAAGGGCAAAGAGTATTACTCTTATACGGGATCCAAGGTGCTCATAGAACAGGCACAGACGGAGTTCAGCAAGGAGGACTTGCCAGCGCCAACGGTGATACAAATCGCCGTCAATAAACGCAACAAGAAGTTTTACAAATTCACTTAAAAATGAACAGACAAACCTTCACAGCGGTATATCCGCATCAGATGCGTCCCTCTCAATACGATGGGGCGCATTTTATTTGTTATCTGAACGAGTCGTCGGCAGAGTACAAAGCCGATGAGGAGGCTGAACCTACACAGGGTTTTGCCTACACGGGCACCGAGGCAGATGGTGGTACCTTGGTTGAGTGCGATGCTTGGAATCGCGACAAACTCATCAACGGTATTATCCGAACCCGGTACTTGCAGACCGAGGAGGATGCTATCAAAACGCATCGCCTACAACTGCTGTCGTCTAAACTTAGTATGGTTGAGCTGTCAGAGGCGAAGGCTGCCGAGTATGAGGCGGAGTGGGTAGAGTTCGAGGCGTTCCGAGCAGAGACTATCGCATTGGTCGATACTTGGGGACCTTGGGAGTAGAGTGCCTTCGGGGGCGGGCATAAAAAAAGCCCCCAACCTTATTGTCAATAGTCGTCTCACTTACATATTAACAAATAATGCAACGCATCCAAGGGGTCAGGGGCATAAATCCTCTGCCTTGGATA
>JAFZDR010000032.1 GCA_017561105.1 Alistipes sp.
GATTACCCTATATAAGAGGTTGATATGCGGGTGCAAAGGTATAAACATTTTCTTAAAAAACAAAATCGTTCTGATTAGTTCTTTTTGCACAAGCCTGCAGATAACGAAATCCTCACATAGGCTTACTATGCTGCGGTTTCGTTCCCTTGCCTTGCACAAAAATAATCTAATCATCTTCGATTTTGTGTGCGGGCAGAGTTCTGATTAGTTCTTTTTGCACAAGCCTTCGGATAACGAAATCCTCACATAAATTAGTCAATGGCATAGAATGGCATTCGTTCGCTGAGGCTCACTTAATGGCATTTAATGGCAAAAAAAAATCCAGCGCCTGCCATTCAGCAGTCGCAGACTGCGATTGCCATTGTATGCCATTGAGGGCGCAAGTCCGTTGCCATTATCTGCCACTTCTCTCTTGGGTATCGTTTTCGATACCTCTCTCGTCTTTCGTCTCTCGTCTTTCGTCTAAAAAAAGAGCCGAGAAAAACTCTCGACTCTCTATTTCTACTTTTTTTCTTTCCACTCTCTCAGAACAAAGTGTTCCAGCACTATTATTACGATAATTCCCATCACAAAGCCGTTGCCGATGATTGGTCGCAGGAGCGACGGTACGGCCGCCATAGCCTCTTGCGGAGCTAACGAAAGTGTCAGGGTGAGCATAATCGGAATACCCAATACAAGTCCGTCGCGGAACGACATTACCGCCTTCGACGAGTGAATAATCTCCAATCCTGCTGCCACCTGTGTCGCCATAAGGAAGAGCAGTACAATGCCTATAATAGGTTGAGGAATGGTCAGGAGCACCGCTACAGCATCGGGGAAGAGTGCCAATACAATCATTGCCACTGCTGCCGGCAAAATGGTGTAGCGCGAAGCACACGAAGTAGAGGCTACAACACCCGGCGACAACGAATAATCGACAGGGCCGAGAACACCGGTTGCACCGCCTACCATATTCATAATGCCCGTGAGAAGCAGACCTCGCTTTTGACGCTGTGCCATATTGTCGGCTCCGACAAACTGTCCGAGAGCCTGCACCGAGCCAACCTGGTTGATAAGCAATGCGATGTAGCAGAATATAAATGCGATGATTACGCCTGCATCGAAGTGTACCTCTTTAATAAATAGTTGAGGGGCCACACTGTCGCTGACAAACTCCTTTGGGAAGCCCGTAACGGCATAGTAGAAGAGCGCACCGAGAATCATCGCTGCGATGACCACCATCGATTTCCAGATGCCGCGCAACACCTTGTTTGCCCACGCCATAATTGCCACTCCGACAATAGTAGAAACGAGCGCCAGACCTGCGTGTGCCTTGTCGGCAAAGATAAGACCGACAATCGGCTTTATAAGCGTAAAGGCGATAAGCAGGACAATAGCAGCTACAATGCGCGGAGTGAATACCTTTTGTATATACTTCATCGCTCCGATTGCCGCCAAAAGCGCAACGAGTGCACCTCCGATAATCATCGAAGGGTAGATTGTCGATGCCGAATGGCCTTGCGATGCTGCGGCGATAACGCCCATCAAAAGCACGGCTGCAGGGCCCGCCACAAGTGGCAGACGGTGTCCGAACAGCACCTGTATCACTATGGTCAAGCCACAGAGAGCAAAGAGTTTCTGGGTGAAAAATACGGTTTCGCCCGCCGGTGCTACGAATGTACTCGTAAGCACCACGGGGATACATATCATCAGCCACTGCAAGCCATAGAGGAGCATTGCGCCGATGTTCGGTTTGTCGTCAACTTTAAATCTGAAGTCCATCTATATTCTCAATTCGAAGTGCTATTTGCACATATCCTTGATAATATTCTTTACGAGTACAGGCTCGTCGGTAGTGATGATATCTACACCATTCTGGATGCACCAGCGGATATCCTCATCCTTGTTTACGGTCCAAACATTTACGGCCAAACCCAACTTCTGTGCCTGCTTGATCCAAGCCTTCTTCTTCTTTAAAATTTTGTAGTTGTAGTCAATAGCGGTACAACCCATACCCTTAACATACATCGGGTCGTAGTTGCCGGCAAGATACTGAATTCCGCTGCCTTGTGGAGCCTTCTTTGCCAACTCGAAACAGATCCAAGGGCTGAATGAGATATACTCAACATTGTTTTGCATGCCTGCGTTCTTTACCGCCTCCAACATCTTCTCTACGAGTTGAGTCTCGCGCTGTGGTGTAGATTGTGGCTTAGGCTCGAGAATAAGCTTTGTTGCAGGCTTCTTGGCTGCGCGTTTGAGGAAATCCTCCAAGGTGCTGATATATTCGCCATTTTTGTATGGAATATCGAGCATCTTCTCTGCGGTCGAGCGTTGTACATTCGCCTTAGGATTTGCCTTGCCATTTGGATGCCAGCCGCTGTGCACAACAAGCACCTTGCCATCCTTTGTGAGGTTTACATCGCACTCCGAACCATATAACTTCGCCTTCTGAGCCGCTTTAAGTGCGCTCATTGTGTTCTTCACTCCGCTCGAAGGGTGAGTGTGGTAACCGCCATTCGCAACAATCTGAGGAGCCTTATATTGTGCTGACACTGTGAGTGCGACAACTGCAGTTACAACTGCCAAAAATATCTTTTTCATAGTGGTCTCTTATATTTATTGTAATTTCGAATTCAGCATTATACTATTTGCACATTTCGTTGATGAGCTGACGAACGAGCATAGGGTTGTCGGTAGTGATGTAGTCGGCACCATTCTGGATACACCAACGGATATCCTCCTCCTTGTTTACTGTCCAGATATTTACGGTCATACCCAACTTATGAGCCTGCTTGATCCAGTTTGGATTCTTCTTTAATACCGAGAACTTGTAGTCGATACCTGTGCAACCCATAGCCTTGCAGTATGCAGGTGTGTAGTCGCCCTGTAGGTAAGCAATCTGAGTACCCTTAGGTGCAAGACGAGCAATCTCCCAGCATACGAATGGGCGGTAGGCGATATACTCAACCTCGTTCTGCAAACCATACTTCGCAACCATATCTATGGTCTTCTGAACAATCTCGGTCTCGAGCTGTGGAGTGAGCTGGTTCTTGATCTCGATAATAAGCTTTGTGTTCTTCGACTTTGCCAACTGCTGAAGATACTCGTCGAGAGTAGGAACGGTTTCACCGCTCTCGAGAAGGATAGCACGAGTCTCCTCCATTGGGCTCTGACGGATATCTACATTCTTCTTAGCATCCTTCTTGCCGGGGTGCTTAGGTCCGTGGATAACCAAAACCTCGCCATCCTTAGTGAGCTGGAGGTCACACTCCGAGCCCCAAAATGCAGCCTCTTGAGCCGCCTTCAATGCGTTGAGTGAGTTACGCGATGCGCCCTCCGATGCGTGGAAGCCGCGGTGAGCAACGATCTTTGGCGCCTTCAACTGCGCCGATGCTGTGATACCGATCATAGCAGCAAGCAATAATGTTAATGTTCTTTTCATAGTTTTTTTAGTTTTATAATGTCTTATGTTGTCAGGTTAAGTTAAAAAGTTATATCCTGCCTATTCAATACAAAAACTCTACAAATATATGAAAAATAATTGAAAAGTTGTATCTTTGCCACCAGAAAAAGAGACACTACTATGCAGGAATATATATCGAAGCAACAGCAGATTTTCCGCTCAGCGGCTCAGATTTTCCCTTTGATCTCGAACTTCTCGCTCCTCACTCCGGCTGTAGCCGACAAGGTTGAGGAGTGGCAGGCCGACGAGGAGCGCTGCTCATTTAAGTTCAAGGGTTTCACTGTGGCGTTGCGCTTTGAGGAGAAGGTCGAGAATAAACACGTCAAAATTACGGGCGACGGCGGTACCGTACCGATGGATTTTACCTTCTGGATTCAGTTGCATCAGGTTTCGGAGGGTGATACCCGTGTTCGATTGGTGTTGCATGCCGATTTGAATATGATGATGCGAATGATGATTGGCAAGAAGTTGCAGTCGGGTCTTGATCAGGCAGTCGAGGGCTTGGCTTCGGCATTTAACAGATTTTAGTCGGGAAATAGGCGATTTTTGGCATCCCACAAAACGCCTAATTGCCTAATTTTGTAAAAAATAACGAAAAAATTTTGTTCGGTTGGCAAATTAAATGTATATTTGCAACCGCAAAAAAAGGATTATAAACAAATTTACTATTTATTTAATTTCTAATAGTTATGACAAAGGCAGATATCGTAAGCGAAATCGCAAAGAAGACTGGCGTTGAGAAGAACCAGATTCAGACTATCGTTGAGGCTTTCATGGACGAGGTTAAGATCTCGCTCGAGAAGGAGGAGAATGTATATCTTCGTGGCTTCGGTTCTTTCATCATCAAGAAGCGCGCTGAGAAGGTAGCTCGTAATATCTCGAAGAATACAACAATCACAATCCCTGCACACAACATCCCTGCATTCAAGCCAGCGAAGTCGTTTGCATCGAAGATTAAGTAATTAAACCATCAAAATCATTATAACTATGCCAAACGGAAAGAAGCATAAGCGACACAAGATGGCTACGCACAAGCGCAAGAAGCGTCTGCGTAAGGACCGTCACAAGAAGAAGTAGTAGATACTTCTCATAGGTTTTAACGCTAAGAAGTGTCTTTACCTTCTTAGCGTTACCTATTTTTTGAGCTTTTAACCATTAGCTCTAAGCTATTGGTTAAGAAAAAAAGAGCTAAGAGCTAATGGCCAATAGCTAATAGCCAAATAATCAAGCACTAACAATGAATAGAGAATTAGTTGTAAATGTAACATCTGCCGAGATCAATATCGCCTTGTGCGAGGATAAGGTTTTGGCGGAGTTGAACCGCGAGGTTGCTCATACGGGCTTTGCGGTTGGCGACATCTATCTCGGTAAGGTGCATAAGATTATGCCTGGACTTAATGCCGCGTTTGTGAATATCGGTCATGAGCGCGACGCCTTTATCCACTATCAAGATTTGGGAGCACACTTCCCATCGCTCTGCAAAATTGTAAAGAGCTATCAGCCCGGCAATCGAGGACTTCGCCTTGATACGATGAAACTCGATGGCGCACAGGAGGTTGAGAAGGATGGAAAGATCTCGTCTTATATGCAGGTGGGGCAGGTTGTTATGGTGCAGATTGCCAAGGAGGCTATCTCGACCAAAGGACCTCGCCTGACAGCCGATATATCGCTTGCCGGACGAAATATTGTTCTCTTACCTTTTACCTCGAAGGTGATGATCTCGCAGAAGATCCGTTCCAACGAGGAGAAAAAACGATTGAAGCGAGTAGCTGCAGGAGTATTGCCAAAGAACTTTGGTGTGATTATCCGCACAGCGGCAGTCAATGCATCCGACCTCGATGTCGAGCAGGATATTCTGGCTGCAGTAGAGAAGTGGCGCAAGACCTGTCAGCAGATTCGCAAGCGTACAGCTCCGTCGCTCCTTATGGGCGAGATGAGCCGAGCAAACACGATTATTCGCGATACGCTCGATGGTTCGTTCTCGCAGATTTGCGTAGATGACGAGGCTATGTACAACGAGATACGCTCCTACATTCGCGCCGTAGATGCCGAGAAGGAGTCTATCGTAAAGCTATACCGCGGCACAGTGCCGATTTTCGACAACTTCGATATTTCGCGACAGATCAAATCGCTCTTCGCAAAATATGTATCGCTCAAACGAGGTGCCTACCTCATTATGGAGTCCACCGAGGCGATGCATGTGATAGATGTCAATTCGGGAAATCGCACCAAGGCCGAGGATAATCAGGAACAGACGGCAACAGAGGTCAACTTGGCTGCAGCAGCCGAGATTGCGCGACAAATCCGCTTGCGCGATTGGGGTGGCCTCATAATTATCGATTTCATCGATATGCATAAGGCGCAGAGTCGTCAACTCATCTACGAGGAGATGCAGCGACTTATGGCATCGGATAAGGCAAAGCATACAATACTTCCGCTCTCGAAGTTCGGACTTATGCAGATTACTCGTCAGCGTATTCGCCCTGTAGCGGTACACAACACCGAGGATATTTGCCCGACTTGCGGTGGTTCAGGAAAGGTAGAACCTACAATACTTCTCGATCGCAAAATCGAGAATCAGATATCACTCTTGGCTGTTGAACGCGGACATAAGCACATTACCCTTGTGGTAAGTCCGTATGTGGCAGCCTTCCTCAAGAAGGGATTTTGGTCGTTGCGCCGACAGTGGTCGTGGCGATACAAGACGCACATTAAGGTTGTAGCCGATCAGAGTGTCGGTATGATAGAGGTGCGTTACGAGGATAAGAATGGTAACGATATCTTGAATGTTAAAAAGGCCGAAAAGCCTAAACGCAAAGGTAGGTAAGACCGCACTTTTATGCACGAAATACTGAAGTTTGCCGAGCGCTCGCCACAAGTAGAGCAGCTCGACAAAGTGTTAGAGAAAAAAGGCAGCACCGTCCTTCTCAACGAGATGGTCGGCGGTGCTTTTTTATTTTATATGGCGGCAACTATCGCTCGTAAGGGTGGTGTGCATATGCTCGTCTGCGAGGATAGGGATGCTGCTGCATACGCACTTAACGACCTCTATGCTCTGCTGGGCGAAGAGGCCGTTTTGTTCTTTCCTTCGGCCTACAAACGCTCGGTTGTCTATGGCGCGGAGGAGGCCGAGAGTGTGGTAATGCGTACCTCCGTACTCAATGCTCTGAAGAACCATAAAGAGGGGCATCTTGTTGTTGCTACCTACCCCGAAGCCTTGGCTGAGAGGGTTGCCGATTTGGAGGGTTTGACCTCCGAGTCGCTACATCTGAGGAGGGGCGATTGCATCGAGGTCGCAGAGTTGGAGGAGCGAGTGCAGGCTCTGGGATTTAGCAAGGTCGATTTCGTCTATGAGCCGGGACAATACTCGGTGCGAGGCGGTATCTTCGATATCTTCTCCTACTCGGAGAGTAAACCTTATCGTTTGGACTTCTTCGATTTTGAGATTGAGTCGATACGCCGATTTGAACTCTCGAGTCAGCTCTCGAGCGACAAATTGGAGGAGATAGATGTAATCTCGAATATTAACCGTGCCGATGTTGGTCGTGTTTCGTTGGCTGAGTTTGCCGAGGATGCAACATATTGGTTTCAGGATGCGGAGTTTGTCTTGGGCAAGGTTGATGATGTGCGCTGTAAGGCGTTGCAGGAGTGTGACGAGCCGCAGGAGATGGCGGCAAAGCTCACTTCGCGCAAGGAGTTGCTCGAGAAGATGACGGAGTCGTGCGTGGTGCTCACGCGCAACACTTTGACCGAGCGTCCTGCATCGCAAACCGTGCTATTCCATACCTCGCCACAAAACAGATTTAACAAAAACTTTGAGGTGTTGGCCGATGAGCTCGTGGCACGCCACGAGGCGGGTTATCGCACCCTCCTGATGTCGGAGAATAGGGCGCAGGCCGAGCGATTGGAGAGCCTTCTGTACGCTACGGGTCGCAGTGGTGCCAATTTCGAGTTGGCGCGATTGACCCTGCACGATGGCTTTACCGATCATGATTTAAAAATTTCGTTCTATGCCGAGCATCGTCTATTCGAGCGCTACCGCCGTTACAAGATTAACGGTCAGATTAAGCGCGACGAGCAGATGACCATTGCCGAGTTGAATTCGTTGCAGGTGGGCGACTATGTTACCCATATCGACCACGGTGTGGGTCGCTTTGGCGGACTGGTGAAGATCGAAGAGGGTGGCAAGATGCACGAGGCGATAAAACTTGTCTATCGCGATGGCGATGTGCTCTTTGTGAATGTCCACTCGCTGCACCGCATTGCCCGTTATAAGAGTGGCGACGAGGAGGCTCCGAAGGTACACAAACTCGGTAGCGGAGCGTGGCAAAAGATTAAGAATGCCGCTAAAAAGGCGGTTAAGGATATTTCGCGTGAACTTATTGCTCTCTATGCCAAGCGTAAGGCGAGCGAAGGCTTTGCTTTTTCGCCCGATACCTATCTGCAGCAGGCATTGGAGGCGTCGTTTGAGTGGGAGGATACACCCGATCAGCTGAAGGCCTCGGAGGCTGTTAAGCGCGATATGGAGTCGGAGCGCCCAATGGATAGATTGCTCTGCGGAGATGTCGGCTTTGGAAAGACCGAGGTGGCAATTCGCGCAGCATTCAAGGCTGCAACCGACGGCAAACAGGTGGCGGTGCTGGTACCTACAACCATTTTGGCACTGCAACACTACCGCTCATTTAAGAGTCGTCTGCGCGACTTCCCTGTAACGGTCGAATACCTCAATCGTACAAAGAGCGCCAAGGAGACTTCGCGTATCTTGGCAGAGTTGGAGTCGGGTAAAATCGATATTCTGATTGGAACGCATAAGATGCTCGGAAAGGGGGTTGAGTTTAACGACCTCGGCTTGCTGATTATCGACGAGGAGCAGCGTTTTGGCGTAGCTGCAAAGGAGAAACTGACGCAGTTGCGCGTGAGTGTCGATACATTGACACTGACCGCTACGCCTATTCCGCGAACACTTCAATTCTCGCTGATGGGCTCGCGCGACTTGTCGATTATCTCGACACCTCCACCAAACCGCCGACCTATTCAGACCGAGTCGCATACCTTCTCGGAGGAGTTGGTGAAAGAGGTTGTCGATGCGGAGTTGGCACGCGACGGACAGGTCTACTTTATCCACAACTGCGTGGAGGATCTGATAACGATAAAGGGTATGCTTATGCGCCTATGCCCCGATGCTCGCGTAGCGGTGGCTCACGGTCAGATGAAGCCTGCCGAGCTGGAGAAGACCATAATGGACTTTATCTACCACGACTTCGATATCTTGGTGGCAACCTCGATTGTGGAGAGTGGGGTGGATATTCCGAATGTAAATACGATAATTATCAACAATGCCGACCGCTTTGGTTTGAGCAACCTGCACCAGCTGCGAGGTCGTGTAGGCCGAAGCGACAGAAAGGCCTATTGTTATCTCCTTTCGCGTCCTGACGAGATGCTATCGAGCGATGCAAGACGCCGACTCAGAGCTATCGAGGAGTTCTCCGATTTGGGTTCGGGCTTCAATATCGCAATGCAGGATTTGGATATCCGTGGTGCGGGTAATCTGCTCGGTGCGGAGCAGAGCGGCTTCATCGCAAATATCGGATTTGAAACATACCAAAAGATTTTGAATGAGGCTATTGCCGAGTTGCGTGCCGAGGGCTTGGATGTAGCAGGGTTGAGCCACGAGGAGCAGACAGTTGTCGAGGAGATGCGCTATGTGGATGATGTAACGCTCGAGCTCGATGTCGAGGCTGAGTTGCCTGAGTCGTATGTGCGCCAGCAGGCCGAGCGTCTAAAACTCTACCGCAAGATAGATGCAATGACCGAGGAGGAGTCGCTCGCGAAGTTCGAGTCGGAGCTTGAGGATCGCTTTGGAAAGATGCCGCAGCAGGCGAAGGAGCTGATGAATGCCGTGCGTCTGCGCTGGGAGGCTATGCGCCTCGGAATGGAGCGCGTCAAGGTGAAGAACGGCTTGATGATAATTCGCTTTGTGGGCGACGACAATTCACCATACTATCGTAGCGAGATTTTTATGGATCTGCTACGCAAAATTACGGCACAGCCCGATCGCTTTGTGCTTAAACAGTGCGACGGTAAGTTACAGATGACGATACGCAGGGTAGAGGATGTCGCCACTGCGGTAGAGGTTTTGAAAACTCTTTAACGGGTAGGAATATGGCAAATTTAATTGTTGACGAGGGCAATACTCTGTGTAAGATTGCCGTTTTAGATAAAAGCGAGGTGCTTTGCGAGGCTGTTGCACCGGAGTTCGATATGGCTCAGGTTGCAGAGTTGGTCGAACGCTATGCGGTGGAGAAGGCGATAGTTGCCTCGACACGCGGCGGTGCAGAGCGCATTTGCGGGCAGTTGCGTTCGAAGATTGCGCGAGTGTTACACTTTACCTCGCTGACAGAAGTGCCGATTATAATAGATTATACATCGCGCCAAACTCTTGGTACAGACCGCATTGCAGTAGCAGTCGGCGTTGTTTGCAATATGGGTATCAAAGATGCATTGGTGGTCGATATGGGCAGTGCCATAACCTTCGATATTATCGAGAATGGCGCGTTCAAAGGTGGTAATATATCACTCGGTGTGGCTATGCGTTTTAAGGCGCTCCACGAGTTTACGGCGGCATTGCCGTTGTGCCAATCCGCAGAGGTTGGCGAAAACTTCGGTTCAACGACCAAGGAGGCGATCGAACAGGGCGTAATGCAGGGTGTACTCTATGAAATAGAGGGGTATATCGGGCGAGTTTTGCAGAAAAATGAAAAAAATAACATTATTTTTTGCGGTGGTGATGCAGAAAGTTTTGTTAATCGAATTAAAAATACGATATTTGCACCTCGTAAACTTATGTTTACGGGATTAAACGAAATTTTGGAGTATAATGTATCGAAAAACAATATATAAATTTTTCTTGGTTGCGGTGGCAGCTTTGGCGCTTTTGGGCGTGGAGCGAGCTTCGGCACAGGGTGGTGCTGCTATCACTGCATACTCGCCATATACAATGTTCGGAATTGGTGAGTTGCAGACTATCGGTACAGCGCAGTCGCGAGCTATGGCCGGTGTAGGTGTCGCTTGGCGTAGCACTCATGTGCCAAGTATGGCCAATCCGGCAGGATATAGCGCAACCCTGCAGAAGAGCTTCCTCTTCAGCGTGGGTGCCGAGGGAAATTTCTTGCAGAACACACAGAAGAAGTACGACGCAAGCGGCAACTCTATCGGAATGGCGAAGAATGGTAAGAACTCGGCTAACATTCACGATATTGCAGTGCAGTTCCCGTTGGCGAAGCGTTTGGGTATGGGTGTGAGCCTTATGCCATACAGCAGCGTCGGCTACAAGATGTCGTTCCTCGATCAGCGCGATGAGATTGCCGGAAATGTCGGTACAGCATCTTATCTCTACTCGGGCGAGGGCGATGTTACCGAGGTTAAGCTCGGTGTAGGTTGGGAGCCATTCAAGAACTTCTCGATCGGTATGGCTGCAAAATACTATTGGGGCAAGATTACTCACAACTACACCTCGGCCGTCGATAACAACTTTGTAGGACAGAATACTTATCACTCGGTTGTTAGTGAGGACGAGTATGCGATATCGAACTTCAAGTTCCAGGTAGGATTGCAGTGGAATGCCCTTGCAACCGATAAGCACCTTTTGACCTTCGGTGCAACATACGACTATGGTGGCAGCCTTTCGCCTAAGGTTACCAAGACCTCGTTGTTGAACAATGTTTACGAAACAGAGGTGTTTAGGGAGTCTACCACATCGCAGATGCGTCTTCCTCACAGCGTGAAGGCGGGAGCAATGTATCAGTCGCCTAAGATTATGGCAGCTGTCGAGTATGAGTTCCAGGCTTGGGGCAGTGGAAATAGAGGTTTCCAGGAGGGCATCAACAACAATATGAAGGTGCAGTATGTGGATACTCACACTGCAAAGGTGGGCGTATCGTACACTCCAAATCGTTTCGATGTTCGAAATTACCTGAAGCGAATCTCGTATCGCGCAGGTTTTCGTTATGGCAACTACTACCAGGCTTATAACGGAGTGTCAATTCCGCAGTACGCAGTTACTGCAGGTTTGAGCTTCCCATTCAAGTTTATGGGTACATCGAGTGTAGATCTATCGTTCGAGTATGGATTGCGAGGCTCGCATGCACTTATGAACAATGCACCGAAGATTGGTATGATTCGTCAGGATTACTTCAAGTTGGGACTCGGATTTATACTCTTTGGCGAGGATTATTGGTTTGTACGACCTAAGTACGATTAGTGTGGATTTTAGAATTAGTAGAACAATATAAAATTATGAAAGCAGTAAAATTATTCATTGGATTGGCATTTGCGTTCGTTGCAGGAAGTGTTTCGGCACAGGACTTTAACGATCCGCAGTATGCAAAGTGGGGTGCAAACGCAGAGCAGCGCAAGGAGAATATCTTGGCAAGCACCTTCTTGAAGGAGGAGTTGAACAATCGTAACTACGCACAGGCAACTGTATATTTGCAGCAGTTGTTGGAGCGTTGTCCTGGTGCATCGGAGAATACCTATGCAAACGGTATCCGTCTTTACAAGAACAAGATCAACCGTGCTCGTTCGCTCGCGGAGAAGAATGTATATGTAGACTCATTGCTCCTTCTCTACGATATCCGTTTGGAGTATTTCGGTGCGCATCCAAAGCGTGGTAAGGCTTATATCCTCGATCGTAAGGCTCGTGAGCACTTGACCTACAAGGAGGGCGATCGTGAGGGTATCCGTAAGAGCTTCGAGGTAGCTATGGCTGCACAGGTTGAGGTGAACGGTACTGCTGAGCCTGAGTTGGTGGCTATCTACTTCAAGAACTTGTGCGACGACTATACAAACGATATTGTTGATGCAATGACTATCGTTAATGCGTACGAGTCGTGCTCGAAGTATTTCGAGAATATCGACGAGTCGAAGGCTGAGTTCAAGAACCAGTTCGAGACTTGCTTCGGTGCAAGCGGTGCTGCTTCGTGCGAGAACTTGCAGAAGATTTTCGAGCCTAAAATTGCAGCGACACCAAACGATGAGACTCTCTTGGGTCATGTATTCCTTCTTATGTCGAAGGCTAACTGCGAGAGCGATTTCTATATCTCGGTAGCAGAGCAGTATTACACTGTTAAGCCTCAGTCGAGCGTAGCTATGTTGTTGGCTCAGATCTTCCAGAACAAGAAGAACTTTGCGAAGGCTAATCAGTACCTCCGCGAGGCTTTGGCTAAGGAGACTGTAGTTGAGGAGCGCGAGAAGTTGTTGGCTCGTATCGGTATCCTCGAGATGACTGCAAACAACTATGTTGCTGCTGTTCAGGCATTCAACGAGTCGATCAATATCGACGAGACTGACGACGACGGATTGGCACTCTACTTCTTGGCACAGTGCTATGTTGCAGGTTCGAAGGATTGCTCTACCGAGTTGGCTAAGCACTCGATCTACTGGTTGGCATACGACCTCGTACAGAAGGCTCTCC
>JAFZDR010000033.1 GCA_017561105.1 Alistipes sp.
AACCGAAGAGGAGATTATCTCCATTATATCGGCCACACCTAATGTATATAAGCCGCACAATCTTCGTACTCGTCGCATCGGATCGAATATCGCAATCGAGGTTCATATCCGTGTTGATGGTTCGATGACGGTACAGGACTCGCACGAAATTTCGCGAGAAATCGAACATTCGCTTCGTGCCCGTTTTGGCGAACAAACTGCCGTTGCAATACACATTGAGCCGCTGAAATAGCGGCTCAAATGTTTTAAATGTCGTAATTTCACCGCCCACTTTGGGCGTTTCACCGATACTCCAAAATATCCTAATAACGACAAAATAGACCTCACAACGCACCTCTGGCACCATTTTTGCCTATCTCGGTATAATATAAGGTGTTGAAGAGTGGGAACGAAGCATTTGGCAGTTTAAAAAAAACTGCATATCTTTGGGAAAAGCAAATATCCGTTTTGTGATATTTCTTGCAAAAGTATAACGAGAAGTTTAACTAAAAAATTGTTGCCTATCGAAAAAATTCTACTCTTTGAACCATTTTAGAAAGGAGAGGAGTATGAAAAGTAGAATGTTAAGCGATCAAGAGTTGCTCGATATGTATCAGCAGGGAGATCGCGAAGCTGTTTCTCAACTTTTGGAGCGCCACGCACGCCGAGTACGCGACTATGTTCGTATGTTGGTAAAGGATAGTGATGTGGCTGACGATTTGACACAAGAGGTGTTGATCAAAGTTGTGAAGGTATTGGACGAGGGGCGCTATACTGACAAAGGACGATTTTTACCTTGGGTGTTGCGAATAGCTCACAACAGAGTGTTGGACTATTTCCGCGCACAAAAGCAGGTGAAGACAGTTAGCGAATCGAGTACAGGCTTCGACATTTTGGGCAATAAGAATTTGGCTGAGCCTTCGATAGAGGATCAACTCGTATCGGAGCAGCAGGCCGAGGAGGTTAGAGCCTTGATAGAGCTTTTGCCTGAGGAGCAGCGCGAGGTTGTCAAGATGCGCTACTACGAAGGACTGAGTTTCAAGGAGATAGCTGAGCATACAGGGGTTAGCATCAACACGGCTCTTGGTCGTATGAGATACGCTCTGATAAATATGCGTCAGATGATAAAAGAGAAAAAATTGGTTCTTTGTTGAATCTGTTTACAATAAAATACTCGAGACTGTCGTTATGTAGGTGAAAATATATCTAAAACATTCGCCTATGGAGCAAGTCGACAATCGAGTATTACACCATGTCTGCGAAGAGGACCTTTTTCTATCGCAAGTAATTTGCGGAGATGCGGAACTTCTCTATTTGGATTCGTTCCTACAGTCAGTTCTCAAGTAGGAGGCATAAGAGGGTTAATTTGTGGGAGGGTTGTTTCTTTTGGAACAACCCTTTTTTTATGGGCTTATATCGCCTTACTCCTCGCGCTTACCCCAGCAATGCTCGTATAGCGGGCACTCGGGCTGACATCCAAAGCTGTCGTAACCGTGCGGACACGACCAATCGCCGGCCTCACAACTTGTGGTGCATTTTGCAATAAATAGCGATATCGCTACCACACAGATAATCAAAAAGATGATAAATCCCATAACCTCAACTATTTAGCCTTACACTCCACTACATAAATTGCACTGCATGCTGACACCATTGCAACAACGGCCAACCCCTTTGCCAAAATAGCACCTGCCGAAATCAAAAAATCTACCATAACGCCTTTGTTCTATTAGTTTATAGTGCAAAGGTATTATGGTAGTTTGACAACTATTGTCAAGATTAAAAATAAATCTTATTTTTCGCTCGTTTGCCTAAACAATTTCGCCATAGAGATCGAAGTCGTCGGCATCGGTGATGCGTACATCGTAGAACTTACCCTTCATCAAGCGCTTATGGCTTGTAATAAGGATCTCCTCGTCAACCTCAGGAGAGTCGTACTGCGAACGGCCGATATAGAAGTCGCCCGACTTGCCGTCGATATTCACGCGCTCGATATTTCCCACGCGCTCTTCGTTCTTCGAGTGCGAGATACCCGCCTGAATAGCCATAAGATGCTCGGCGCGGTAATCCTTCACGCGCTGTGGAACATTATCGGTGAGTTTTGTAGCCGAGAAGGTACCCTCCTCCTCCGAGTATGGGAATACGCCAAGGCGGTCGAAGCGAAGACGCTTAACCTCCTCGCACAACTCGTCGAAGTCGGCTGCACTCTCGTTAGGATAGCCTACCAACATTGTTGTACGAATGGCGATATCGGGTATTGCCGTACGCAAACGCTCAATCAACGCCAAAGCCTCGGCCTTGGTATGACGGCGATGCATCAGTTCGAGCTGGTTGTCGGCAAGGTGCTGCAACGGAATATCGAGGTACTTACAAATCTTTGGCTCGCGAGCCATCACCTCGATAACATCCTGCGGGAAGTCGGCAGGATAGGCGTAGTGGAGTCGAATCCACTCAATACCCTCAACCTTGCACAACTTCTCGAGCAACTCAGCCAAGCAGCGCTTGCCATAGAGGTCTACACCATAGTAGGTGGTATCCTGAGCCACCAC
>JAFZDR010000034.1 GCA_017561105.1 Alistipes sp.
GTTCATATGCCAATGGGTAATCTCCTTGAACGGGTGGCTGTTACGCCAATAGTCCTGCCACGAAGAGAAATGTGGCAGCGAGTGCTGCAAATAGTGCTCACACTTAGCCTTTGCCTCAGGAGTAAGGTGTTTCTCTGCAATGTAGGCTGTAACATGGTGTCCCCAAGTTGCCCACGCCATTGCCTTCTGCACACTCATAGTCGCTATGAGAGCAAGCAGAATGATCGAAATTTTGTTCTTCATAATTGTAATTTTATTGATTGTTTAGTGTTTTGTATATTCGATTACTTAGCGCCAAAGATATTGTTCAATATGTAGGCAAGGCGGTAAGCCGCCTTCATCGCCATCTCGTCGGCAAGACTCAACACCTCGGCACGCTCCTCCACTGTCATACGGGCAATATCCTTATCGGCAGGTGTTATCTGATAGGCACGATGTGTCTGCTTCAAGATATCCTTGCCCCACACATCGTAGCTGCCTTTCTGAATCTTCTTTGCCTGCTTCGAAGTCAGCATATCGACCTCCTGCGCATATCGCTCATAGGTCCAATTATTGCGCGTAAATGCCGGTGCTGCATCCCAGAACGAGTGCATCTGATATGGTTTTCCCTTATTACGCAGTTTGTAGCGATAGTGCGGATAGGTTGTTTTCGGGAACTGCACATGTACAGGGCAGTGCATATCCGCTACGCTGTGTATCAGGTATATCACATTCTGTCGTACCAACGAATCGGGCATATTGCGATACCCCTTCATCTCCTCGACGATGCGCTTCACCTGTATCATCGCCTGGCCATTTGCTCGCTCGCCCGAGATATCCCAGCGGAGCTTGCCCTTCTCGTCCGACTTTATTCCATGCCACATATTTGTGTGAGCATACGGCTCTATGGCACGCCAATGATCCATCCACGACGCATAGAAAGGGAGAGTATGGTTCAGGTAGCGGCGCACCTCCGACTTTGCCTCGGGGGTGAGGTGTTGCTCGGCAACATAGGCGATAGCTCCGTGTCCGAAAGCTGCCCACGCCATAGCTCTTTGCACACCCAGCGTAGCAACTACTACCAACAAAAGGGTTACAATCTTGCGTTTCATGAGTCTCTCTATTTGAAAATACTATTTAACAGAGCGGCCAAGCGATAACCTGCCTTTGCCATGCACTTATCGTGAATAGCCTCGTATCGGTGCGCGATCTCGGTCTTCAACATAGCATCTGGATATATCACCTCAAGACATCGCACCACATCCTCGCCGACATTCTCAGCCCAGAAGCGAGGGGTACCCTTCTCGTACTCAGCCTTCTTCGAGCCGTAGCAGAGTTCGATATCCGACGCATAATACTGCGGCGAGAATATATCGTGGCGATTGGTGTAGTTGTGCCACATGGCGTGCCACGAGTTCTTGCGTTTAACCAAATTCTCGCCTGCACTGCTGCCCTTGGTTATGGCATAGAGTGTAAAATTAAATCCCTTGGTTGCCTCGTTACCCTCGATGCGGATATTTGCAGGGTTATGGATATCGCCCACAACCTGCACCACTGTGCGCAACGCCGCCTGCACCAACGAGTCGCTCTCGTTCTTGCGGTTGCAAAGTACCTCGACAGCTCTTTCGAGAACTACGACTGCATCATTCTCGTATGTAGTAACCGACTTGCCCTCGGCATTAAGGGTTGCATATTGCCACTGCTGGGTATGTGCCAACTGCGGATTCTTACGCAACGAGTAGAGCCACATGGCGTGTCTGGTCATATCGGCATTGAGGATAGTCTGAACCTCGCTCTTTGCCTTCTCGGTCATATGTCTCTCGGCAATAGCCGCTATGGTCTGATGTCCAATAGCCTTGAAGGCATACGCTTCGTTCGCCACCATTGCCACTGCAAACAGCACTGCTATAATCTTCTTCATAATCGCTCCCCCTCTACTTGAAAATACGGTTAAGAACTGCAGCCAAGCGGTAACCTCCGACAGCCAATGTTTCGTGCATCAACTCCTCGATAGCCACACGCTTATCCTTGCTCAATGACTTGTAGCTCTGGCCATCCTTCCAATAATCGAAGGTCTTGACCATCTCGCGAGCAGCGACATCGCCCCACTTGTACGGAGTACCCTTGCATATCTTCTTAATCTCCTTAGGGCTGTAGGTATCGTACTCCTTGCAGAAGCGCTCCAACTTCCACTTCGGGTGGAGAATTGTAGGAGCACCATCCCAGAACTTATGACGTGCCATCGGTTTACCCTTGATAACGATCTTCATCTTCACAGGGTAGTTGCTATCCGGATGATATGTGATATGACCCGGACAGTGCATATCGCCCACCATATGGATAAGGAGTTTGAGGTTCATTGCCACAATCGAATCGGGCATGCTCTTATACTTACCCTTCTCCATCTCCTTTGTAATCTTGTCTATGCGAGATACCGGATCACGATCGGGCGAGCCCTTACCGCGCAACGAGAAATCGACATTCACATAGTGTGCATGCGCAGTGCACACCTCCTCGAAACCGTCGCAATAGCGCCAATGGTCCTGCCACGATGCAAAATATGGCAGAGAGTGCTTCAAGTAGCGCTGGCACTCCGCCTTCGCCTTATCCGAGAGATGCTGCTCGGCGATATAGGCAGAGATAGAGTGTCCGCTCTTACCCCAAGCCATTGCATTGTGCGAAACTACCAACGACAGTAGTAGAGCCGCAAAAATTTTGAGAGCCTTCATATTTGTGGTTTATTAGTCGGCCTATTTAAGAATTGTGTTCACTACAAGCGCCAAGCGGAATGCTGCGTCGTACATTGCTGCATCGTTCACAGGCTCCTGCTTGGTTATCTCCAACATATTTACGATTGCACCCGGATAGAATATCTTGAGCGACTCCAATACACGCGCACCTGTCTGCTCGGCCCACGCGCGAGGAGCAACCTCAGCCTTCTTATACTGCTTAGCCATGCCCTTGGTTGCGATCTCCCAATCGTAAACGTACATCTCAGCCGAGAATGCGCCATGATCCTTGTGGTACTGCGAGTGCCACATTGCCTGCCACTTGCGATCCTGCACCTTGAACCAGCGTGAGTTCTTCGGACGGCCATTATCGCGACCAAATGTAAAGTCATCTTCGAGTCGCTTCTCGATAAAGATGTTTGATGGGCAGTGGAGGTCCACAACCATCTCCATTGCTGTCTGCAACGCAACCTTGCGAGCCTCGGTTACTGCACCCTTATCGCCAAGTACCACAAGAGCCTTCTCGAGCTTAACCACGGCATCCTTCTCGTCGGTAGTTACCGACTTACCCTGCTCGTTGAGGTAAACCTTGCTCTTGCCGTTATTCTCGAACTTGTAGCTCGAGAGCGGTGCTCCGAGGAGTTCGGTTGCACGCTTCGCAGCACCCTTCGAGAGGTTCTGCTCGGCAAACATCACGATCGCCTTATTAACCTCGGCATTCCACGCCATGGCGTTGAAGGTTACTGCCGAGAGAAGCATCATAAGTGTAAATTTCAAAGTCTTCATATTGTTGGTTTTCTATTTAAATATCTCGTTTATAACATTTGCTAATCTGTATCCCGCCTTAACAAGCATCTCGTCGGTAATCTCCTTCATACGGAGTTTGTTCTGCTCTGGCAGGTCGTGGTAATCCTTTGACGGATCGAGTAGTTTGTAGCACTCGCGGAAGGTGTCGGCATTCTCCCAAATCCAACCCTCGGGCGAAACCTTGCACAACTCCTTCACCTCCTTCTTGGTGAGGCGGCAATACTTATGGCAGAACTCATCCGAGGTCATCCGACTATGGAAACGGGTGAATGCGCCGTCAATGTAGGTGTGGAAATCGGTCTTTCGACCACGATTTGTCATGTTGAACTGCTTTGTACCATCGAAGAGTGTATGGCATGGGCAGTGCATATCGCCCACGATGTGGATGATACACTTCAAGTTCACGACCACCGCCGAGTCGGACAATTTCTTATAATCCTTCAACTGCTCGACCAACTGATTGAGGCGGGTGATACCCTGCTCCTCAACGGTGAGCGGAGCAAAGCCTTCCGATGTTGCTCCCGCCATATGGCCCGAAACAATCTTGCCATCCTTGATACCTACGGCATGCCAACGCGATGTGTGACGATACTCCATAGAGTAGCGCCATCTGTCGAGCCACGATGCGTAGTATGCCAACGAGTGGCCGAGGTATTTACCGCACATCTTGCGAGCCTTAGGGGTAAGGTTCTGATCTGCGATATGGGCAACCGTGCTATGGCCCGTACTGCTCCAGGCGTATGCGTTACAGACCGACATCATAGCCACAATAGCAATCACCAATACTTTAACTGCCTGTTTCATAGCCTACTACTTAAAAATCTGGTTTATAACATGAGCCAATCGGTAGCCCGCATCGCGGTGAAGTTGATCGGTAATCTCCTTCAAGCGGAACTTGTTCTGCTCGGGAAGCTCCTTATAATCGATAGTTGGCGAGAGGAGTTTATAAGTCTCGCGGAGCATCGACTCGTTGCCGTAGATCCACGACTCCATATCACCCTCGCACAACGCTTTAATCTCCTCCTTGGTCAAGCGGCAATACTTATCGCGGAACTGCGCCGCGCTCTTGCCCTTATGGAATCGATCGAACGACTTATCGTTATATCCATGGTAGCGCACATTCTCGCCATAGACTGTCATCTCGTACTGCTTCTGCTCGGCAAAGAACACATGGCCCGGGCAGTGCATATCGCCCACCATGTGGATGATACACTTCAGATTTACGGTAACGGTCGAATCGGGCAGGCTGCGATATCTCTTCAACTGCGCCTGCATCTGCTGCAAACGCGCGATGCCGTGGTCATCCATTGTCAAAGGGGCAAGGAAGTCGGCAATATCGCCCGCCATCTGTCCCGGCACAAGCTTACCATCCTTGATACCTACGGCATGCCAACGAGCAGTGTGGTGGTACTCATGCGAGTAACGCCACTGATCGAGCCACGATGCGTAGTATGCCAAAGAGTGGCCGAGATACTTGTTACACATCTTGCGAGCCTTGGGCGTGAGGTGCTGGTCTGCGATATGAGCAATAGTGCAGTGTCCTGCAGCGCTCCACGCCGAAGCCTTCGATACCGACAGCAACGCCGCGCACAAAAGCACAAGGGTTAAAATTTTAGTTCTCATGTTATCAGTTGTTTTAGTTGTTTATTCTCTGTTCTTCGAGTCGATACATATCGTTACCGGGCCGTCATTCACAAGCGGCACCTTCATATCGGCACCAAACTCGCCATGCTCAACCTCCGCACCGAGTACCGCCGACAATGTTGCAAGGAACTTCTCGTACATCGGGCGCGAAACGGGCTCCGGTGCCGAGCGAATATACGAAGGGCGATTTCCCTTCTTTGTCGATGCAAAGAGGGTAAATTGGCTTATCACTATCACGCGACCTCCCGCCTGCTGAACATCAAGGTTCATCACACCATTCTCATCGTCGAAGATGCGCAAGCGCGAAATCTTACCGCACAACCAATCGATATCCTCCTGCGTATCGGCCTCCTCCACGCCAAGCAGAACAGCCAGGCCCTTCTCGATCTTGCCGATTATCTCTCCCTCAACCTCAACGCTGCAGCGCTGTACTCGCTGTATTACTACTCGCATACCCTATAAAATTCAAATTGCAAAATTCAAAATTAAATTCTTCTCTCCCCCTCGTTCAAAATCGTCAATGGTGGTGGAAATTTTGTGCGTTGCGCAGTGTCGGAAAGCGGAGCATACTTGGGCGTATGTGAGCATTTACGACGCAAGCAAGGTGCAAAATTTACCCGCCAGAACGATTTTTATTACAAAGTATTGTTGTTATCAGCAAAGAATTTCCACAAGTTATCATCGGTTGGGACGGGCGCCAAAATCTCAACCAACTCCTTACGCACAGGGTGCATAAACGCGAGCGAGCGCGAGTGAAGGCAGATACCGCCATTCGGGTTTGAGCGCTTAGCACCATACTTCAAGTCGCCCTTTATCGGACAGCCTATTTTTGAGAGCTGGCAACGAATTTGGTGGTGACGGCCGGTCAGAAGCTCGACATCGAGCAGAGTATAACGGTCACTGCAACCTATCATCTCGTAGTTCAACTTCGCCTCCTTGGCATCCTTATGCGGAGCGTTGTAGGCATGTGAGCGATTAGTCTTACCATCACGCAAGATGTAGTGGCGAAGGCTACCCTGCTCTGCTGCAGGTCGAGCCTCAACAACAGCCCAATAGTGTTTCTTTATCTCGCCCTTGCGAATCATCTCGTTAAGGCGCACCAAAGCCTTCGAGGTCTTGGCAAACAATACAGCACCACTTACGGGGCGATCGATACGGTGCACCACACCGAGGAATACATCGCCCGGCTTATGGTCGCGCACCTTCAAAAAGGCCTTCAAATAGTTCTCGAGCGCGTCATCGCTCGTCTTATCGGGTTGTACAAGATCGCCTACTCGCTTATTCACAACAAGCAAGTGGTTGTCCTCATACAAAATATCGTTTGGATTAAACATATTTTTTAGTTAGTAGTTAGTAATTAGTAGAGAGTAGTTTTATTCTTTTTGACTTTGGAGAGTCTTTGTTGAAGCCACAATTAGTCGCATTAACTCTTGACAATCAGCATAAACAACAGCAAATTCTCTCTTATCTATAAATCCGCTTTCGTATAACAATTCTA
>JAFZDR010000005.1 GCA_017561105.1 Alistipes sp.
CCTACCGCAAAATCAACGCCGTAACCGCCTCGGAGATCTTGGAGGTCGCAAACGATGTTTGGAGTAACCCGTCGGTACTGTTGTATAGATAGAGAGTAGTGAGGAGTTAGTAGAGAGTAGTTAAAAAAATAGAAATCGCCGAGTAGTGTGGGTAAAAATTTTTAATTTTGCAGAGAGAAAAAGTGGCGCAAAGATTAAGGAGTTTAAGGAGATTAGGGAGTTTAACGATACGATGCGCCTTTCTCTAAATTCATTAAAATCCCTAACCTCACTAAAAAAGCCAATGGCTAATGGCTAAAAGCTAATAGCATAACAAGAAACTATGGACAAACTTGAACAATACATCAGCGATATGTCGTCGCCGCAGGGGGAGTTGTTGCACGAGTTGGAGCGCGAAACCTATCTGCGTGTGATTAACCCACGAATGATTTCGGGACATATTCAGGGTAAACTTCTCGAAATGCTCGTGCGTATGCTTCGCCCAAAGAGAATTCTCGAAATAGGCACTTTTACGGGTTATTCGGCACTCTCAATGGCTGCAGGCTTGGAGGAGGGAGCAATAATCGACACCTGCGAGGTGGATGACGAGTTGGAGATGATTGCAGCCGACTTTTTCGAGCGTAGCGGCTTGGGCGATAAGATTCGCCAGCATATCGGCTCGGCACTCGAAATTGCCCCAAAACTCGGCGAGCAGTACGACCTCGTATTTATCGACGGCGACAAACGCGAGTACACAGCCTACTACGAGATGTTGTTCGAGCATAACCTCGTGCACAGCAACTCGTTTATCTTGGCGGATAATATCCTCTGGTACGGCAAGGTTGTTGAGGAGGTCGGTCGCAAGGACAAGCAGACGCAGGAGATTATCGCCTTCAACGAGTATGTCCGCAACGACAGCAGGGTAGAGAGCGTAATCCTGCCACTCCGCGACGGTATAAACCTTATAAGGGTTAAATAAGAGAGTAGTGAGTAGTTGATTTATATTCGGCAACCGTTAATAATTTGTCGAAAAAACCTACGCAAAGGCGCATATAGCACGCAATTTATCACTATTTTTGTAGTCGGAAAAGTTTTCTTTGTTCACAAAGGTTAGTTATATGGAAATTAGAGAGAAACAGTGGGTTGAGAATTTTATGGCGCAGATTATCGCCAAGAACCCAAATGAGCCCGAGTTCCACCAGGCAGTGCGCGAGGTGGCTGAGTCGTTGGCTCCATATATTGTAGCAGATCCTGCTTTGCAGCAGCTCAAAGTTCTTGAGCGCATCGCTGAGCCTGAGCGCGTTATTATGTTCCGCGTGCCTTGGCTCAACGACCGTGGAGAGATTGAGATAAATCGTGGTTTCCGTGTGCAGATGAACAGTGCACTCGGTCCATACAAGGGTGGTATCCGTTTCCACGCATCGGTAAACCTCTCGATCATGAAGTTCCTTGCTTTCGAGCAGACATTCAAGAACTCGATCACTACACTCCCTATGGGTGGTGGTAAGGGTGGCTCGGATTTCAACCCGAAGGGTCGCTCGGATAACGAGGTTATGCGCTTCTGTCAGTCGTTCATCACCGAGTTGCAGCGCCATATCGGTGCCGACACCGATGTTCCTGCAGGCGATATCGGCGTAGGTGCTCGCGAGATCGGCTTCATGTTCGGTCAGTACAAGCGTTTGCGCGACGAGTTCACCGGCACATTCACCGGCAAGGGTCTCGATTGGGGTGGTTCGTTGCTTCGTCCTGAGGCTACAGGTTACGGTTTGTGCTACTTCACAGAGCAGATGTTGGCTACACGCGGTGATTCGTTCGATGGCAAGACCGTACTCGTATCGGGCTCGGGAAATGTGGCTCAGCACGCTTGCGAGAAGGCTACAGCTCTCGGTGCAAAGGTTGTAACATTGTCGGACTCGGCAGGTTTCATCTACGATCCGGAGGGTATCGACGAGGAGAAGTTGGCTTATGTGAAGTTGCTCAAGAATGTATATCGCGGCCGCATCAAGGAGTATTGCGAGAAGTATCCTTCGGCTCAATACTTTGCAGGTGAGCGTCCTTGGGGCATCAAGTGCGATATTGCACTCCCTTGCGCTACTCAGAACGAGTTGAACGGCGAGCAGGCTCAGGCACTCGTCGACAATGGTTGTATCTGCGTTGCTGAGGGTGCAAACATGCCATCGACACCAGAGGCTATCAATATCTTCCTCGAGAATAAGATTCTCTATGCTCCTGGCAAGGCATCAAACGCAGGTGGTGTTGCCACTTCGGGTTTGGAGATGTCGCAGAACTCTATGCGTATTAAGTGGAGCAAGGAGGAGGTTGACGAGAAGTTACACTCGATTATGCAGAATATCCACGAGGTGTGCGTTAAGTACGGCACCGAGGAGGGTGGTTATGTAAACTATGTTAAGGGTGCAAACATCGGCGGCTTTATGAAGGTTGCCAATGCAATGATTGCCCAGGGCTGCGTTTAGGCCATGTATATCTAATAGCAATTTGCTGTAATAATAAAAATCTCTCACTATATGAATAGTGGGAGATTTTTTATATCTTTGCAAGAAGATATAAATATAACAACCACATAAAACTATGAAAAAAGCACTTCTTATCTCTCTTGCCACGATTCTATTCTGTGGCACAAGTTTAGCGTGGAGTACCCGCGAGCACGCAACAGTGGCAGCAATTGCCGAAAGACACCTCACTCCAAAGGCTAAGGAGCTGATCAAGCAGTACCTCGGTGGTCGCCCAATGGCGTACTACGCTTCGCATGCCGATTTTTATCGCAAAGAGATGATTATAGACCTCGGATACGAGCCCGAACCCGGCAAGCGTTATGTCGTATTCCCTCACACCTACCACGTTAATAAGAATTTGAAGCCTTACCGCGACATAACAAAGGGCGACGGCAAGGTCTTCGGCAACATGCTCTACCATATCAATAATCTTGCGAATGGTCTTAAGGATAACCACGCCAAGATGAACGACTCGGTACGCCTCGTGCACCTCTACCTCGTTATCCACGGTGTTGGCGATATGCACTGCCCAATGCATATGCGTTTTATCGGTCGTGAGCCTTCGGTGGGTACCTATAATGTCTATTTCGGCAAGGGCAATAAGAAGAAAAAGACCAGCTACCATGGCTTGTGGGATGCGCGAATGATCAGCGGCATTCATCCTTGGAGCTACAACGATATGGCAAAGCTCTTCGACATCTACACCGAGAAGGAGATTGCCAAGTTCTGCAAAGGCGACCTCTTCACTTGGGCCGAGGATGTAGCTAAGGCAGCATGGCCGATGCGCGAGTATCGCGAGGAGGCCGAGATTGACGAGATCGAGTATCGCAAGAAGTATCAGCAGGTAGGCGAGGAACTTCTCACAAAGGCTGGTTACCGCTTGGCTAAGGTATTGAACGAGATTCTCAAATAAAAGAATAGATATATGAAGAGATACATTTCACTTTTTGTTGCAACATTGCTGATTTCTTCGTCAGCATTTGGCTGGGGCTTGAGAAGCCACGCAACCGTTGCTCATATCGCCGAGAACCACCTCACTCCAAAGGCCAAGGTTTTAGTAAAGGAGTATCTCGGTGGCAGACCTATGTCCTACTACGCATCGCATCCCGATTTCTTCCGTTCGGAGATGCTTCTCGATATTGGTTTCGAGCCAAAGCAGGGTTCACGCATAGTTGAGTTTCCGCACGGTTTTCGCGTTGATAAAGAGAGTTTCAAACCTTGGCGCACTATCGAAAATGAGGATGGCACAATCTTCAAGAACTCCATCTACCACATGGAGAGAATTGCCAAGAATCTGAAGGAGAACCACGCAAAGATGAACGACTCGGTGCGTTTGGTAAATCTCTATATCCTTATCCATGGTATTGGCGACATGCACTGTCCGGCACATGTGGAGTATTACGGAATGACACCATACCTCAAAATACCAATCTACTACCGTCAGGGTAACCAGTGGAAGAGAAGAAGTCTGCATGGTTTCTGGGAGGCGCGAATGGTTGGTGCGTTCTGTCCTTGGAGCTACACCGATTTGGCGCAGATAATCGACATCTATAGTCCTGAGCAGATAGAGAAATACTCCGCAGGCGACATCTATACTTGGGCTGAGGATATTGCACGTTGCTCATATCCGGTACACCAATATCAGCCCGAGGAGAAGATTGAGAACAGCGAGTTCCATCGCAAATATCAGGCATTGGCCGAGGAGCTGCAAGCAAAGGCTGGCTATCGCTTGGCAAAACTCTTCAACGAGATACTAAACTAAAAACATAAAGTTACCATGAAACGATTTTTAATACTCTGCATAACTATTTCGCTAATCTCGACCACGGCTTATGGCTGGGGACGCCGAGAGCACGCTGCAGTGGCAAAGATTGCCGAAAATCACCTTACTCCAAAGGCAAAGGAGATGCTCCACAAATATATGCATCGCCGCTCATTGGTCTACTATGCGAGCTACGCCGATGATTACCAGCCGCTCTATATCGACTTGGGTTGGGAGCCGTCGAACTACAAGCGCATGGCTATGTTCCCGCACACATTCAACCTGGATAAGAACAACAAGCCTTTGCGCGATATCCGATATGGCGATAAGTACGAGAAGAACTGCCTTTACTTTATCGATACCTGGTCAAAGGAGTTGAAGAAGAACCACAAAAAGATGAACGACTCGGTGCGTTTGACACGCCTTGCCTTGATTGTTCACGCAGTAGGCGATATGCACAGTCCGGTACACATGCGTTTCCACGACGATAAATCGATTGGCGTATATAAGGTTATCTACAATGGCAAGAAGCGCGATTACCACGGCTTATGGGATTCGGGTCTTGTAGGTGCAGTAAACCCCGGAAGCTATACCGATTTGGCAGAGGTTCTCGACCGCAGCAGCGAGGCTGAGATTGCCGAGATTGTGAAAGGCGATGTATACGATTGGGGCGAGGATGTTGCAAACACAGCCTTGCGCCTTCGCAAGTATAAGGCTAACGATGTGATTTCCCCGAGCCAATTCAAGCACGATTATCTCGATGAGGGCGAGTTGCTTATTCGCAAGGCGGGTTATCGCTTGGCGAAGGTTTTGAACGACATCTTCGAATAAGAGAAAGATGCGCAGGCTATTTACATATATAGCGGCTCTCTGCATCTGTTCAACACTCTATGGACAGACAAGCGCATATCAGCCTATACCTGAGATTAAAGCTCTTGGTATTGAGCGAGATAGCGATGGAGGTACAATACTCGATTTCAGCCGAGTAGGGTACCGCTATGGCGATAGAGAGATTCCCGCTGTGCCCGTTGTAAGGGTTTTGAAAGCACCAAAACATGGTGCCGATGCAACTGTGCTTATTCAACAAGCCATAGATGAGGTTGCGGCATTGCCGTACCATAAGCGAGGCGCGATATTGCTCAAAGCGGGAGTTTATAATGTCGGCGGCACAATAAACATCAACGAGTCGGGCATTGTACTTCGTGGCGAGGGTACCCACCCAAAGCGCGGCACCCACATCCATGCAACCCGCACCGACAATGGTTACAAGACGCAAAGCAAGCTCATC
>JAFZDR010000006.1 GCA_017561105.1 Alistipes sp.
CGTTTCATTACTTTGATACATTTACAAGTCCATCAACCTTTATTGACTGCTTCTCGCTCTTCTTTCCAACTTTGTCGAAATTGGTAATCCAGGTGTCCTTCTCCTCCATTGTGCGGAACTTGGCATAACGAGCAGGGTAGCCTGTTACGGTAATTGTCAACTTTCCCTTAGTGGTTGTATCTACATTTACAAGCGCACCAACCATAGTGTCTGCATTGTATTTGGCGGCAACGGTGTAGATAGCCATTTTCTTGTAGTTTTCAATCTCTCTGATGTTTGATGATCTAACGGTGAAATCGTCATAGTTGATAGTTTCGCGAATGCTACAGTCGGTTAACACCTGCAATTCTGCGAGTAAAGGAGCTATGATAATCGGGCTCTGCTTTGGCTCGGTATTGCGTACCGAGTATTCACGATAGATGACGAGGTCATTAGTTGTTGCACACGATGCAAAGAAGAGTGCAATGGACGCGATAAGTAAGAACTTCTTCATGATAAATAAGTTTTTTGGTTTGCTCACCGACCTCGGATGTGCGGGTTAATTTAAGATTGTATGACTTGAGAGTGCAAGGTCGATTAGTCCTGCCGAGTAGAGGTTGCTCTATTTGGTGAAAAACTAATACACTTTCGTAAAATATATCCGTTGTTTGTTTTTGTGGTACTACAAAATTAAAAACTTATTTTTGTTTTAGCAAAAATTGTCAAATCTAAATTGTAATAACTCTTGCATATATCAAAATTTATGCATAAATTTGTTGTTGGACAAATCTCCTACACAAACCATTGATCAACTACTAACCAATATGGGGTTGTCCGCTATTTGCTAAATATATGAAAGCAACTTTAAGACTACACTACAGCACTACCGATGGTGCCAAATTGCAACTTGTGCCTGCCGACGGCAAAACCATAGATATGCATCGCGATGATGATGGCTTCTGGAGCGTAAATATCGAGCTCCACTCCGATCGCCCTTATCACTATACCTATCGCGTTATGGAGGGACGACGAGTTGTCCGTCAGGAGTGGGGTGAAGGCCACTCCCTGACCGAAATTGCGGGTTGCCCTGCAGTTGAGGTGCTCGACCACTGGTGCGATCAGCACGAAAACAGACCTCTCTACTCGTCGATGTTTCGTCACTGCATCTTTGCACGCGAAGCTAAGCCTGCACCATCTATGGTTGGTGCTACCCACTATATCGAGGTTGTGGCAGCCTTGCCTTCGAGCGAACAACTTGCCATTGTCGGCTCGTCGAAGGAGTTGGGCGAGTGGCAGAGTGCGAAGGCGCTGTCGATGACCTATCTTGGTGACTATCGTTGGGGTGTAGCCTTGTGCGCATACGCATACGCGGAGTATAAATTCGTAGTGACAAATGCCGAGGGCGAGTTCTTGCGCTGGGAGCAGGGTGGTAATAGACACCTTGTGCCAGGAAATAAGCCTCAATTGACCTTCGGATTGCGCTTGCGCGACAATGTGCAGTGGCGCGGTGCAGGTGTTGCGGTACCGGTATTCTCGTTGCGCTCGGAGCAGAGCTTCGGTGTGGGCGAGTTTGCCGATTTGCCGCTCCTGGGCGACTGGTGTGCAAAAACAGGTCAGCGAATGATTCAGATTCTGCCAATCAACGACACTTCGATGTCGATGTCGTGGCAGGATTCCTATCCATATAACACCGTTTCGAGCTTTGCGTTGCATCCGTTGTATATCCGTCTGAGCGATGTAGGTTACCTGCGTGGCGAGGTCGATAGAGCCGAAATGGAGGCGTTGCAGGCAGAGCTGAATGCGTTGCCTGAGGTAGACTACGAGCGCGTATTGAAGGCGAAAATTAACTATCTGCGCAAGTTGTACGAACAGCTGGGTACGCGTTGTATGGATAGTAAGTCGTTCCGCGACTTCGAAAAGCGTAACCGCGATTGGTTGATGCCGTATGCGGTATTCTCGGTTTTGCGCGATAAGTATGGTACTGCAAAATTCGAGGAGTGGAAGACCTTTACAAAGTTTGCAGAGAAGCGATGTGCGGCATTTGCCGAGCGCAACGAAAAGGAGGTCGGCTTCTACTACTATATGCAGTATCACCTCGACCGTCAGCTGCGTAAGGTGCGCGATTATCTCCACTCAAAGGGTGTGGTTTTGAAGGGCGATATTCCGATTGGCGTCTCGCCGACAAGTGTCGATGTATGGCAAAATCCCGAACTCTTTGTTCAGACCTCTTCGGCGGGTGCTCCGCCTGATGATTTCGCTGCCGAGGGTCAGAATTGGGGATTTCCACTCTATAATTGGGAGGAGATGGCGAAGGATGACTACGCTTGGTGGCGTGCCCGCTTTGCTAAGATGGCCGACTACTTCGATGTCTATCGCATAGATCATATTCTCGGATTTTTCCGCATCTGGGCGGTGCCGCAGGGTGCTAAAAATGCACTCTTAGGTGCCTTCTCGCCGTCGTTGCCATATACCATTGAGGAGATTCGCTCTGCGGGTTACGAGTTCGATGCCGAGAGCGATGTTGCAAAGGACTTGAGCGATGATAATGTGCTCTGGATGGAGTGCGGAGAGGGCTATGTACCGCGCATTTCGCCATTTGCGACCGAGCAGTTTAAGGCGCTGTCGAAGTTGCAGCAGCAGGCCTTTACTCGCTTGTACGATAACTTCTACTACTACCGTCATAACGCATTCTGGGGTATGACGGGAGCCGAGCGATTGGCAAAACTCACCACTTCGACCGAGATGTTGGCGTGTGGCGAGGATTTGGGAATGATACCTAAGTGTGTGCCGCAGGTTATGCGTGATCAGCAGATTCTCTCGCTCGAAATCGAGCGTATGCCGAAGGATTATGGTGTGCGCGTGGGTGATGTTTTGAACAATCCGTATCTCTCGGTTTGCACCACCTCTACACACGATATGTCGCCATTCCGTTTGTGGTGGCGCGATGAGGCCGATCGCGAATACTATTTCGAGAAAATGCTTGGTTTAGAGGGCGATGCACCTGCCGATGCAACGGCTGAGTTGTGCGAGCAGATTATCTCGCGACACCTCGCTTCGCCTTCAATGCTTGCGGTGCTGCCATTGCAGGATTGGCTCTCTATGTCGGCGGAGTTGCGCAGCGATGATGTCGAGGGTGAGCGCATAAATATCCCATCGGATCCGCACCACTATTGGCGCTATCGTATGCATCTTTCGCTCGAAGAGCTGCTCTCAGCATCTCCATTCGCTGAGAAGATAAAGTCGCTTATCTCCGAAAATCAGAGATAATATCTTGATTAGTAATCATTAAGCCACCGACTAATGCCGGTGGCTTTTTTATTGCTTATTATTCCTCAAATACCCAAAAATACGACTGATTCGAACGGTCGCGGCAGTTGAGAGGTGACCGAAGAGAGGTTGTTGCAATCACAGATTGTTGGCTTTGGCTGATGATGGCTGAAAATTTATTTTCAAAGACAATCATCAGACGAAGACAATGATTTGCGCAAGCAAACAACAACCGGCCGAAGATAAGTCGCCCGAAACGCCACCGACCGACGAATCTCTCTCTTTCCGCCACAAAAAAAAAGGAGGGATTGACTTCGTAGCGCGTTGCGCTGCTCGTCTTTCCCTTCGCTCGCCGCGGGGCTCCTTGCACAAAGCAGTAGAGGGATTCGAACGGCGAAGCCGTCACCGACGAGGCTGCGTAGTCGCCATGGCGGCTCGCTATTAGCCGAGGAGGTAACCCCCAACACTAAGTTTGCAATCCCTCCTTTTTAATTCTTGTTGATACTGCAACACGGAGTGTTGTTTTTTGTTTGATGGTTGATTGTGTAAATGTATTCACAAAAATATACCATCAAACAAAAAATACCTGCAACCAGTTGCAGGCAGTATCAACAAAAAAAAGAGCAGTGAATTTTCACTGCTCTGAGCGGAAAGAGAGGGATTCGAACCCCCGGACCCGTGAAG
>JAFZDR010000035.1 GCA_017561105.1 Alistipes sp.
GATGCCGAGGAGGGTGCGGTAATCTATCTCGGATTTAACAATAAGAAGATCACTCGCGAGGAGTATATCAAGGCAGTTGCCGAGGGTACCGTAGCCGATATTTTGCAGGCCGTACCTGTAAAGAAGGGCGATGTATTCTTTATCCCTGCTGGCACAGTACACGCTTTGGCAAAGGGCTTGAATGTTATCGAAATACAGCAGACTTCGGATATTACCTACCGCATTTTCGACTGGAACAGAGTCGATAGTGAGGGTAAGTCGCGCGAGTTGCACACCGCGTTGGCTGTCGATGCCATCAACTTCGAGTCGGGTGTCGAGGAGTGCCGTCGTACCTATACTCCCGTTGCAAATAATGAGGTCAATATCGTTGATTGCGAGTTCTTTAAGACTGATATGCTCGTGGTTGACGGCGTAGCCGAGTTGGACTACTGCAAACGCGATTCGTTCACTATCTATATGTGTATCGAGGGCGATGTGAAGGTAACACTCGACAACGGAACTACCGACACTCTCCGCACAGGCGAGGTTATGCTTGTTCCGGCTATCGCAAACGAGGTTGTAATCGAGGGTAAGGCTCAAATTCTTGCAAGTCACTTGTAATATGAAGGAGCGGTTTAATCTTGCAAGACAAGCTACCTGCGCCGGTATTCTTATCGGTTTTGCGGGTTTTGCCTACACAATGGTCGGAGGCATTGTCGGAGCATTTCTCTTCTGCTTCGGTCTCTTTGGTGTGTTGTATGGCAGTATGCCACTCTATACAGGCTATGCGGGCTCTTATGATTGGCGCGACAAGAGTGATTGGGGACGCTTGTTCTTTATCCTTGCCGGCAATTGGGTAGGTGTTACCGCAATAGCATTGCTCGCTTCGATTGCAAATGCCGAGTTCGTAGCCAAGTATAGCGAGGTAGTATCGAAAATCATCGCAGACCGCACTACAACTGCGTGGTGGATACTCTTTGTGCGTGCTATCGGCACAGGATTTATTATGGAGATTGCAGTGCGCTATGGTCGCCAGAGCAAGTGGATGACCGTGGTACTCGGAGTTCCCGTGTTCATCGTCTGCGGACTCCCCCACTGCGTTGCCGACATCTACTACTATGGTATCGATTGGTTTACGGCAGATGGTTCTTATCTGAACTACCTTGTGCCTTGGGCATCGGCTATCGCAGGAAACCTGGTTGGTTGCAATATCCCGCGACTGCTTGCTGTAAAGTAAAAAATAACCGAGCAAATCGCTCGGTTATTTTTTTTATATCTTCTCCAACTTCACCACATTCTCAACATGGTGCGTGTGCGGGAACATATCCACCGGTTGTACAGCCACCACGCGATACATCTTGCTCATCAATGCTAAGTCACGCGCCTGGGTTGCAGGGTTGCAGCTCACATATACGATGCGCTCGGGTGCTGCATTCAAGATAACATCAATCACCGGCTCATCCACACCTGCACGCGGTGGGTCGAGGATAATCACATCGGGGCGACCATTCCTGGCGATAAAGTCGTTGTTCAAGACCTTCTTCATATCGCCCGCGTAGAATACCGTATTCTCGATGCCGTTAATCTGCGAGTTAATCTTTGCATCCTCGATAGCCTCAGGCACATACTCGATACCTACAACTTTCTTGCATCGCTTTGCGCAGAAGTTAGCGATTGTTCCTGTACCGGTATAGAGGTCGTAGAGGGTGTCATCCTCCTTCAACTCAGCGAACTCGCGTGTAACCTTGTAGAGTTCGTATGCCTGCTTCGAGTTGGTCTGGTAGAAAGATTTCGGACCAACCTTAAACTGCAAGCCCTCCATCTCCTCCATAATGTGATCCTTGCCTGCGTAGCAGAATGGGGTCAAATCGCCAGTCGAGTCGTTCCACTTCTCGTTCACGAATACGATGGTCGATGTAATCTGCGGGAAGCGCTCCAATACAGCGTCCAACAACTTCGAGATCTTCTCCTGGTCGTACTCGTTGAAGATGACCGAAAGCATAATATCGCCCGTAGAAGCGGTGCGGAGTATCATTCCGCGCATCAAACCCTCGTGAGCGCGAGCATTGTGGAACGAGTAACCATTCTCAATGCAGAACTCCTTGATGAAGTTGCGAATCTCATTCGATGGCGATGCCTGCAAGTGGCACTCCTCGATATCGAGAATCTTGTCGAACATATTTGGGATATGGAAGCCCAATGCCGGCTGTGGTGCGATATCGCCCGCCTCGGCAATCTCCTCATAGGTGAGCCAACGACGATCTGCAAAGGTGTACTCGATCTTATTGCGGTAGTAGAGCTGCTGCTCCGAGCCAAGACACGGACGCACCTCCGGAATATCCAACTTACCGATGCGTACAAGCTGGTCGCACACCTGCTGGGTCTTGTACTCGAGCTGTGTAGCATAAGGAAGGTTCTGCCACTTGCAACCTCCACAAACGCCAAAGTGCTTGCAGACAGGCTCGCAGCGCTTGTCGGACTTGCGGATAAAGTTTACCACTCGTCCCTCCATAAAGCGACGGTGCTGCTTTGTAATCTGCACATCTACAATATCGCCCGGCACGGTCATCGGCACAAATACCACCACGCCCTCGTGGTGTCCCATAGCCTTACCCTCGGCTGCCAAAGTTGTAATCTCCAACCCCTCAATAAATGGGTGTGGTCCTCGTTTTCTCGCCATAAATTGCTATTTCTTTATCTTTGGGACAAAGATAATAAAAAGACGAGAGACTAAAGACGAAAGACGAGAGAAAATTTCAATAACAAACAAAAAAGAGCGAGATAACTCTCGCTCCTTAAAGCCAATGGCTAATGGCTAAAAGCTAATAGCCTAATTGATTTCTTTGATAGATATCGCTACTCCACCGCCTGCAGCCATAGCGATATTCATCTTCGACTTGGCAGTTACAGTCTTCTTTGTAACGGTGTATGAGTGCGGATTATCCATGAAGTGTGCATCCTTGCCGTCAGCATAGATTGTCGCCTCGTACTTCTTGCCCTTCTCGAGGAAGTCGAACGAGAGTGGCAATGTGCGCGAGTTCTCGTCGGTGATACCACCTACAAACCACTCCTGCTTGCCCTTGGCCTTGCGAGCAATCATGATATAGTCGCCAGGCTCAGCTGCGAGATAGCGGCTCTCGTCCCAATCCACAGCCACATCCTTGATAAATTGGAACGCCTGCGGCTGTGCCTCGTAGTTCTCAGGCAAATCAGCCGCCATCTGCAATGGCGAGTACATTGTAATATACAACGCCAGCTGGAAACAGATAGTGCTCTGTCCGCAACGCTTCTGCTTCGACTTGCTCTTGGTCTGGTCTGCAAATTTAAGGTTTACAATACCAGGAGTATAATCGACAGGACCACCATTCAAACGAGTGAACGGCATAATTGTCGCGTGGTGAGGTGCAATACCACTATCGGCATTGGTGTAATACTCCTGACCGCGGCAAGCCTCGTTACCGATAAGGTTTGGATAGGTGCGGCACAAACCTGTAGGACGAATAGCCTCGTGAGCATTAACCATAATCTTGTGCTTGGCAGCCTCCTTCACAGCATAGAGATAGTGATTTACCATATACTGACCGAAGTGATGCTCGCCCAATGGCTGAATATCACCTACATAACCGCTCTTTACCGCGTTGTAGCCATACTTGTTCATAAACTCGTAAGCCTGCTCCATATGGCGCTCGTAGTTGCGGATAGATGACGAAGTTTCGTGGTGCATCATCAGGCGTACACCCTTCTCGTGAGCATACTTGTTGAGTGCCTCGACATCGAAATCGGGATATGGAGTCATAAAGTCGAACACATAATCCTTCTTGTAACCGAACCAATCCTCCCAGCCGATATTCCAACCCTCGACCAACACCTGATCGAAGCCGTGCTTCGCCGCAAAGTCGATATAGCGACGCACATTCTCGTTGTTAGCACCGTGGCTTGGGCGTGGTGTAGCCTTTGTGTAGTCATCCACACCGAGCTTTACGCCATTGAATGACTTGGTGTAGCTCCAGCTGCTCTTGCCGAGCATAAGCTCCCACCAAACACCGATATACTTCACCGGCTTGATCCACGATGTATCCTCCAATGCGCAAGGCTCGTTCAAGTTCAAGATAAGGTTTGACGCGAGCATCTTGCATGCGCTGTCTGTAACCTGAATTGTACGCCAAGGCGAGTGACAAGGTGCCTGCAACCAGCCCTTATAGCCGAGTGCATCGGGTGTAAGGTGCGAGGTAAATACATTTGTCTTGTCGTTCAACTCGAGGTGCATACACGAGTAATCGACGAGTGCCGCCTCGTGAAGGTTGATGTACAAACCATCGTCAGAACGCAACTGCAACGAGGTCTGCACGCCCGTAGGCGAGAATATAGCAACCTGCGCTCTACCAACATTCTCGCTCACCTTCTCCATGCTCTTGCGGATTTCGCTCATACGAGTGGCTTCGTACTGATACTCCTGGGTGGCATAACAGCCCGGAATCCAATACGCCATGTGGTCGCCCGTCATCGCAAACTCAGTGTACTCCTCCTTGATTACGAAATATGCGAGCTTCTTCGACTTCTGCTGTGGGAACTCGTAACGAAATCCCAAACCGTCGTCATAGAGGCGGAAACGGATGTTCAACAAGAAACCGCGCTCATCGCGACACAACTTAACGAGCAACTCGTTGTAGTTGTTGCGAATCTTGCTGCTCTCGCCCCATACAGGCTCCCATGTCTCGTCGAAGGTTGCACTCTCGCTACCAAGCATCGAAAATCCCTCGCGCATCGAGTAGATTGGTCGCTCAGGCTTTGTGCTGTACGATCCGTAGGTTGCGTATGCGTTATCCACAAACTCGAAACCAAGACGGCTCGGCTTAACAACCTCCTTGCCCTTGAACGAAAGAGTATAGGTCGGCACACCACCCTTCTCCAACGAGAAGGCCATAACCATCTCCCCATTAGGAGAGGTTAAGGTCTGCGCCATTGCCATAACCGCAAGGAGCAGACCCGTAACTACTAATATAAATCTCTTCATTTTTCCTATTTAGCCTTTGTCGAGCAATAGATGCAACGATATACACCACCATCGGTCAAATGGAACTTGTAATCAACATTCTCGTTGTTGCAGATACACTTCTTGTTCGGACAAACCAAGCCCTCAACCTCTACGACCTCGTGGCTGTGTGCAGGCTCTACGCCCTCCTCTGCCCACTTCAACAAAGTGTAAATCAACGCCATACGAACGAACTTGCCATTCTCTACCTGGCGGAAGTATGCTGCGCGTGGATCGGCATCTACCTCCTTCAAAATCTCGTTTACGCGAGGAAGTGGGTGCAAAACTGCCATCTTCTCCTTTGCCAAAGCCATCTTCTCGGCATCGAGAACGAAGCAATCCTTCACGCGGTCGAACTCCTCCTCATCGAGGAAACGCTCCTTCTGTACGCGAGTCATATAGAGAACATCCAACTCGCCCATAACCTCCTCCATAGACGA
>JAFZDR010000036.1 GCA_017561105.1 Alistipes sp.
TAGTTGCCTGTCAAAGCGCGTACCACGCCGTCGAAAGTGCGTGCGCCGAAGTAGTCATCAACCTCGGGAATCTCCTCGCGCAACTCATCGGCATAGCGCTCCGAAAGACAGCCGATAACGAAGACCTGCTCGATAAGTCCTGCCTTCTTAGCCTCTACGCAGTTGAGGATAGTGTCGATGCTCTCCTCCTTTGCATCGCCAATAAAACCACATGTGTTGATCACCACAACCTTGGCATCGGTGCGGTCGCTATCGAAGCGAATCTCGTAGCCCGCCTCAGCCAACTGCGCAGCAATATGCTCCGAATCTACGCGATTCTTAGCACAACCCAGCGTTATAATGTTTACAATCTTCATTGCAGACTATTTTTTACCAAACAGAGCCTTCACAAATTGGTGACGGTCGAAGATGCGGAGCTGGTCGATACCCTCGCCAATACCGATATAGCGCACAGGCACCTTGAAGGTATCGCTGATGCCGATTACCACACCACCCTTGGCTGTGCCGTCCAACTTTGTGATAGCCAACGATGTAACCTGCGTTGCCTGAGTAAATTGGCGTGCCTGCTCGAAGGCGTTCTGACCTGTAGAGCCGTCGAGAACAAGCATAACCTCATGCGGAGCATCAGGAATAACCTTCGCCATAACATTGCGAATCTTTGTGAGCTCGTTCATCAAGCCAATCTTATTGTGCAGGCGGCCTGCGGTATCGATCAAGACAATATCGGCATTATTAGCCACAGCCGAGCGCAAGGTATCGAAAGCCACAGATGCGGGATCCGAGCCCATCTCCTGGCGTATCATTGTTGCACCCGCACGATCTGCCCATACACCGAGCTGGTCGATAGCTGCTGCACGGAAGGTATCTGCCGCACCGATATAGACCTTCTTGCCGGCGCGAGTGAGCTGCGCTGCCAACTTACCGATTGTGGTAGTCTTGCCCGCGCCATTTACGCCGACAACCATAACCACATAAGGTGTACCCTCCTTGACATCGAGTCCGAAAGAGTCAGCCTTACCCTCGGCCTGTTCCATAAGCAGAGCAATCTCGTCGTAGAGAATAGTGTACAACTCCTCGCTATTTACATACTTGTCGCGAGCTACACGCTCCTCGATCTTGCGAATAATCTTTACGGTGGTATCTACACCTACATCCGAAGTTATCAAAACCTCCTCCAAGTCGTCGAGCAGATCGGCATCAACGGTCGAACGACCCGCAACAGCGCGATGCAACTTGGCAAAGAAGCCCTCCTTAGTCTTCTCCAAGCCCGTATTCAACTCCTCCTGCTCGGTCTGAGCAACCTCTTGTGCCACCTCGGGGGTTGCAGCAACCTCCTCTGTCTTTTTCTTCTTAAATATATCGAATAATCCCATAGTCCTTTGTCTGTTAAGAGCTAAAAGCTTTTCTAAATTACGCACAAATATACAATTTTTTCTTATATTTGCGTTAGAATTATATAAATAGAGGTATATATGAGGAGTTTTTTGATCATAGTGGCGGCTTTAGCATTCTCGATATCGGCAGCGGCACAAGATCTTCTTGTGAAGCGCAATGGCGAGCAGATGAGAGTCAAAGTTTTGAAAATCACAAAGAAGAAGGTACAATTCACACGCCAAGGTTCGGAGTTTCCTGTATATACACTCCCAACCTCTGAAATCGACTATATAGAGTACCCTATGGGAGATCGCGACACCTTTAACAAGGAGGCGAGTAGCACTCCCGCACCCGCACCAAGCTCCGAAGCAACCCAGAGTAGGGAGCTTGAAAAATGGCACGGTGCAGTTCCGTCAACAAATCTTGTACCCCTCTCTGTGCAGACGGCAAAGAAGTACACTATAGGCGAAATATACGACCAGGATGGTGTAAAGGGTATTGTGGCGGTACTCTACGATGGTGGCGAGCACGGATTGGTGATGTCGCTCGATGAGGCGTGTCTGGCTTGGAGCACCCTACCTCGCAAAAAGGTAAAGAAGACCGGCGCCAACGACCGTTACGACGGCATGGCAAATATGAAGGCTATAGAGAAATATATCGCCGACAACAATCTCTCATGGAATCAGTTCCCTGCGTTCAAGTGGTGTCGCGACAAGGGCGAAGGTTGGTTTTTACCCTCTATCAACGAGGTGTGGAGTGCGGGTACGATGTCTATGGGCGGATCGCGTGCAGCAATCAACCGCAAGTTCAGAAGGAACTATAACCATTCTCTCGAGAGCGCTAAAGGGGTACCTTTGAGCAATTTGATGTTCTATCACTCCTCGACCGAGGATAATGATCCGAAATATGCGCTCTACACCCATATGAACTCCGAATCACCGAATACGGACAGTGGCTACAAAGCCGACGAGTTATTTGTCAGAGCATTCCACAAATTCTAAGCAAAAGAGGCTGACCAAAAAAACGGACAGCCTCTTTTATTTAGGTTAAATCGACTACTACTTAGCGATAAACTCAGCGTAAGCCTCTGCCGACAACAAAGCGTCAACCTCCTCAGGAGCCGACATCTTAACCTTAATCATCCAGCCTTCGCCGTATGGATCCTTGTTTACGAGTGCAGGATCGGCATCAATTGCAGGGTTTACCTCTACAACCTCGCCCGATACAGGAGTAAACGCATCCGAAACGGTCTTTACAGCCTCGATAGTACCGAAGAGATCGCCTGCAACCAAGCTCTCGCCCTCGCTCTGGATATCAACAAATACGATATCGCCCAACTCGCTCTGTGCGAAGTCGGTAATACCAACATAGGCGTACTCGCCCTCTACTCGACACCACTCGTGGTCGTTCGAATACTTCAATTCAGCAGGAATGTTTGACATAGTCTTATAGTTTTAGTTGTTAAGTTTTCGTGTACTCCGTAGCTGATAGCTACATATTATCTTTTTCTTGGGCTTTTAGCCATTGGCCATTAGTCATTTGCTTTTTCTTCAAATTCTCTAACAAAATTTAGGGTTTCTTCTTTTCGTTTTCTTCGACTAACCCACCATAAAACACCATCCAATATATATTGACCATTTTCTTTGGCAATAATTTCTTCTCGCAACTCGCGCAGTTCCTCTTCTGTAAGGTCTGTAACTTTCAAACCCTCTGCTTCTAACGCTCTTTGAATTTTGGCATCCATACTATTTAGTTATTTACGAATAACCGATATTAGATGGTTGATACCCTTTTGTATTGCGTGTAATCTATCCAATAATTGAGCATTATCCGACTCTGTAATATAGCCGACCCTATTGTTGTGTTTCTAACTCAAATGCAGAACCTAATGCAATCTCCAAAAAGTGAATAAACTCTATCTCCGATTTTCGGGAAGCACCTTCGGCTATATTAGACGATATTGAAACTACCGCACGCTGTATCTGCCCAACCAAACCATACTTTTCCTCTTTCGGAAAATTTGCAGTGTAGCCGTATATGTCGGTAGCAAGTTCCATCGCCATATTCCAAACAGCATATTTTCGGAAATCTCTCATAAAAAGCTAATAGCTATTTACTCTACAAAGGTAATCAAAAAAACACAAAAAGCAAATTGTTACAGCATATAACGCTTGGGGTAGATTGCTCAGTTCTGCTCTGTAATAAAAAGCTAATGGCTAATAGCTAACGGCTAATGGCTATATCACAAATTCAACCTCTTTGAATAAATAATCTTTGGTTTTGCCACTCTCATCCTCCAGGCAGAGTGCTCCCGATGGAGCTGTGCCGACAATCTTTGCTCGGAACTTCTCGCCACTCGGCAAGGCATAGGTATGCCACTCATCCTTGCGATAGAGCAACGAGTTGTATCGCTCGTGCAGAGCCGCCTTTGCACCCTCGCGCAATAACTCGTAGTTGCGTTGCAAGTGGCTTACAAAGCATTTCAGCACATCTTCGGCATTGATCTGTTTGCCAAGCAGCTGAGCCATAGATACGGGGTTAGGAATAGAGCTGTCAAACTCCGTTTGATTTACATTTATTCCCACTCCGACAATAGTTCTGCGCAGTGTGGTCGATGCAAGCGAGTGCTCAATAAGTATGCCGACCAACTTTTTGTCGCCAACATAGATATCGTTTGTCCACTTTATCTTCGCCACGATACCATACTCCGCCAACATATCCACCAACGACAACGCCACAACCTCCGACACCGAAAACTGCTCGGCAATAGCCACAAACAATGGCTCAAGCACCACAGAAAAGGTGAGATTCTCGCCCTTGTGGCTGTGCCAAACATGGCCGCGCTGGCCGCGTCCCGCAGTCTGGAAATCGGCCCACACGACATCGCCCTCGCGATACTTCTCGTCGCGAGCGTCGTCGTTAGTCGAAGCGGTTATATCGAAGTGGTAAATCATATTAGCCTAAGAATACTCCATTTTCGAGCAACACCTTGCGAAGGTGTGTCGGGTCTATATTGCGAGGTGTTGTAGAGCCTTTCACTGCAAGAGCCGCCGCAACACCTGCCGCCTGGCCCATAGCCATACAAGGAGGCATAACGCGGACTGCGCCTGCGGCATCCGAAGTTGCCGAAAGTGCACGACCTGCAACGAGCAAATTCTCTACACCTTGCGGTACAAGGGTGCTGTATGGCACACCAGACCAACGACCATTCTGCACGGTTATATACTCGGTAGAGTTGTCGGACAAGCGACCGTGAACATCCACCGAATTGGATGCCACCAATATCGCATCGTCGGTAACTACGCCATTCAAGAGGTCCTCAACCTGGAGTATATACTCGCCCAAAATGTGTCTTGACTCACGAATTCCAAGGGTTGAGCCTGTGCATTTCAGCGTTGCATTCTTGCAGCCCGGAACATACTTGTGGAAGAAATCCATCACCATCTTAACCTGACGGCGTCCCTCGATCTCACCACGAGTGAGATCCTCGGAATTTGTGGCATCAACTCGCGCGATGCGGGTAGTATTTACCGCCCACTCGTCATCGCGAACTCCCTTGTAGATATTTACCGAACGGCGAGCAATATCCCAATCTCCATTCTCGACAGCCTTCAAAACATGCCAATGGAGTGCACGGTGGCTGACTCCATCCCTCTTATGGAAGGTGTGTAACTTCGACTCGACATTACGCTCAACCTGGCGCGAATCGACATTGTTGATATGGAAGAAGAGTGTCGAAGGTTGTACTCGACCCGTTCTCGGATTGCCAAACTCTGTTGGAGCACCCGCTCTTGCAGCATAATCGCCATCACCGGTACAATCAATCACGATATCAGCCTTTACCGCTTCCAAGCCGCCCTTTGTCAGAATCACAGCACCTACTGCCTTATTGCCCGAAAGGACCGAATTTACAAAGTTTGCATGGAACAACACCTTAACTCCCGCCTCGGCGCACATAGTATCCAGAACATACTTCATGGTCTCGGCATCGAATGGAGTCAAGTGGTCGTGGCCCGCCGTAATCCAAGCCGAATAGCAGGTTGTGTGGCGTATTCCGCTCGGATGCAACGCACCACCCAGCGCCACCATTCTATCGACAATCTCCTCGAAGATACCCTTGATAATCATCTGCTCGCCCGTAGTGTCGTAGCAGGTCATAAATGGAGCCACCACGCCGAGTGTAGCCATTCCGCCCAAGGCTCCGCCCTGCTCCACAATCATAACCTTCACACCTTGACGGGCTGCCGCAATAGCTGCACAAACACCCGCAGGACCACCACCAAGCACCAAAACCTGTGTCTGATACGACTCCTTGATCTTGCCTGCTTTGAGCGACGACGGAGTAAATGGGTTGGTACAACCACCCAAGAAACTCATCGCTGCACCTCCAACAAGCAAACTACCTGCTGTTGACAAAAAGTCTCTTCTATCCATTATTTTAAGCTATTAGCCGTTAGCCTTTGCTAATTAAGAATTTGCAGAATTATCATCTATTCCAAAAAATTGGAGCTGATTGAGGAAATTTTGTGCTAAACGAGGGAACGAAAGCGGAGCATAGTAGACCTATGTGAGCATTTCGTTATCCGAAGCGCAGTGCAAAATTTACCAATCATAACGATTTTTTAAGCTTGTACGCCAAAGTCGCGCAAAGCATCGTTCAATGTAGTCTTCTTGTCGGTAGACTCCTTGCGCTTGCCGATAATCAAGGCGCAAGCCACATTGAACTCGCCTGCAGGGAACTTCTTTGGATAGGTACCAGGGATAACCACCGAACGAGCCGGAACATATCCCTTGTAGGTTACAGGCTCCTCGCCCGTAACATCGATAATATGAGTTGAGCCGGTGATTACGGTATTCGAGCCGATAACGGCCTCACGGCAGATGTGCGCACCCTCAACAATGATAGCACGCGAGCCGATAAAGCAGTTATCCTCGACGATTACCGGCGCTGCCTGAACAGGCTCCAACACGCCACCGATACCGACACCGCCCGAAAGGTGAACATTCTTACCAATCTGTGCGCATGAGCCTACGGTTGCCCAAGTATCGACCATAGTGCCTGTATCAACATAGGCTCCGATATTTACATACGACGGCATAAGCACTGCACCCGGGGCAATATATGCGCCATAGCGGGCCATAGCGTGAGGTACGACACGCACGCCGAGTTTCTCGTAGTCGTGCTTGAGGTCGATCTTATCGTACCACTCCAACTCACCGGCACGCATGGTGCGCATCTTCTGGATTGGGAAGTACATAATGATAGCCTTCTTGACCCACTCGTTTACCTGCCACTCGCTATTCTCCAAATCGATTGGCTCGGCAGTACGAAGCTCGCCTTTGTCCACAGCCTCGACAACGGCACGAATTGCCGCCTTTACCTCCTCCTGCTCGAGCATTGCGCGATTCTCCCACGCCTGCTCTACTATAGTTTTAAGTTCCGAAAAATTGCTCATATTCTTCTCCATTTTATATTCTTTTCTGCAAAGATAGTGAAAAAGTTGAGAGTTAAGAGTTTTTTTCTTTTATCTTTGCAGTATGAATCTGCAAAAGATATACGACAAAGCACTATCGCGCGAGCGACTTTCGCTCGAAGAGGCGTTGCAGCTGTGGCACAATGCTCCACTGCACGAACTTGCCACCCATGCCAACCGTCTGCGAGCCGAGATGGTGGCCGACAAAGAGGTTGTAACATGGCAGATTGACCGCAATATCAACACTACGAATGTCTGTGTATCGGGTTGCCGCTTTTGCAACTTCCACTGCAAGCCGCACCAAACCGAAAGGCACTTTATAACCTCTATCGAAGAGTATATTCGCAAGACTGAGGAGATGTTTGCTCTCGGTGGCGACCAACTCCTACTTCAGGGTGGTATGCACCCTAAGCTCGGTATCGAATACTACGAAGAGTTGTTCCGCACACTCAAGGAGCACTTCCCAACCTTGCGACTCAACGCCCTCGGAGCTCCCGAGGTGGCACATATCGCCAAGATTAGCGGAATATCTACTCGAGAGGTATTGGAGCGCCTACGCAATGCCGGACTATCATCATTGCCGGGTGCCGGAGCCGAGATCTTGGTGGAGCGCGTGCGCAAGATTATCTCACCCGCAAAGCCGAGCGCCGA
>JAFZDR010000037.1 GCA_017561105.1 Alistipes sp.
AAAGAGTGGCGGATAACGAATACCACCTTACCAAATCCTGCGCGGATTGCGTCGTAAATAGAGTAGTCAATAATAGCCTCTCCGTTAGGACCAACTCCGTCCATCTGCTTCAACGATCCGTAGCGCGAGCCCATACCTGCGGCAAGCACCAAAAGTGTAGGTTTTACCATAATTGTTTTGATTTTATTTTGTTAAGTTGTGAATTTTTTGACTGTTGAGTATAAAATACTCACAAAAATAGATATTTTTTACCATTTTGCAAAATAAAAGAGAGGAAACCTTAAGTTTCCTCCCCCTATTTTGTCTATTTGAAGACTCTTTTTTCTATTCGACGATAACCTCAAGGATTCCGACAGCATAACCCTTTTGCGGAACAACCTTCAAACGAATTTCTTCTGCCTCGATAGGCTCCGACGGATGAACCATATTGAACTGATTGAGAGCAATGCCGAAGTGATCGGTGATGTAAGGTTGGTACTCGTGCCATTTGCCGTCGAGAAGGTACTCTGCACTCCAACTCTCAGGTCGTTTTACCTTGCCGCGATCCTCATACCAATATACCGACATGCTCTCGATAGGCTGTCGCTTTTTCAGTTTAATTTCAATGGTTTGAGTCGTATCCTGCTGGCGATACGATGTCCAGCGCAGAATAGATGTGTCGTGCGACGATTTAGGATTAACACCGTCGATTATGGCGTAGGCATCATCGCGATTATAGGTGTACGATGCCTTTACCGAGGCGATATGCGGTGCAACCTTCTCCATACCTTCACGGGCACTCTTTGCATCCTCCGCAAACCACACATTCATGGATTTTAAATCTCCGCGATTGTTCCATGCGTAGTAGGGGAGAAGAGTCAGAGTTGCGTCCACTACCTTTTCCTCCTTATCGAGGGCCGATGCGGCTACAGAGAAGTGTGGAATACCCTTCAACTCGCCGGAGTCGTATCGAGCTACGCTGTTTGCTGCAGTGTAGCCCTTTGAGAGAATGTAGCCTATAACATCGTGCTCGTTATCCATCTCCTCTGCGCACAAAACCAGCGGACCTCGTGTGATGCAAAGACGGTTGCGGTCAGCCTCGACCTTCTCTATCGCCTTTGTGTAACGGAGATCCATAGGTAAGTCGAGCTCAACCTTGTCGCCCTTGCACCATTTGCGCTCGATAGGTATAAAACCATTAACCGCTTGTGCGGTAATAGCTTTACCGTTTACGGTGAGGGTGTATTTCGGCTCTTTACCGTCAGCATAGTAGTACAATTCGCCAGGCACAAACTTTTGGTTTAGCCACGACGGAATACGCACCCAAAGTGTGAATTTTTCGCTCTTATCAGCCGGTTCAACACCAATAGCCACCTTTCCGTCGAATGGATATTCTGTACTTTGATGCAACTTAACTTTTCCACCTTTTAATGCAATTTCGGTCGAAGAGCCGATATAGAACGAGCAGTAGATATCTTTGTCGGTATGCGAATAGATCATGCCCGATAATTGCGGAATAAGACGAGCCAAATTCGATGGACAGCAGGCTGTTGCAAACCAATGCGAACGACCTGCATAACCGTGGTTGAAAATCTTGTGATTATTTGCCTGTAACGGATTAACATAGAAGAATTTATCGCCCTTGAGATTTACTCCCGCAAGGATGTTGTTGAAGAGTGCAACCTCTGCTACATCCACATATTTCGAATCGCGCGACATCAGGAACATTCGATAGTTGAACAACAGATTTCCGATTGCCGAGCAGGTCTCGTTGTATGTATCGCGATTAGGCAACATATAGGCTGGGCCAAAGCCCTCAATACCGGGCACAGCACCCAAACCACCTGTGATATGCATCTTGCGATCCACAATATCGTGCCATATGGCATCGAGCGCAGGAAGAAGTGTCTTATCTCCCGTCACCGCCACGATATCTGCCATAGCAGAGTAGAGGTAGGTTGCTCGAACTGCGTGACCTACAGCCTCGCGCTGCTCACGAACGGGCAGATGCGACTGATGGTAAGAGTCTTTAGCTCGTCTTTTCTCTCCTCGGATATTCACAAATCGCTCTGCCATATCGAGATAGAGTTTGTTACCTGTAGCTTGATACATCTTCACCAATGCCAACTCTATCTCCTGATGGCCCGGAGCCTCCATAACGGGCTTTCCGCCATTGTAAGCGGCATCGCCCTCGAAGAATACCTTGTTGATATGGCGGGCGCTCTTCTCGGCTATATCGAGGAACTTGCGCTTGCCGGTTGCCTGGTAGTAGGCAATCGCAGCCTCGTACATGTGTCCCATATTGTACAACTCGTGCGAGGCGCTCACCTTCGAGTATGGTTTATCTCCCGTGCTTCGGTTGTTGTATGGGTCGCGCAGATGCACAGGGAGTATATGGTGCTCATATAGGTAGCCATCAGGAGCTTGAGCCTGCGATATAACATCTATTATCTCGTCCATTTTGCGCTCCAGCTCTGCATCCTTCTCCAGCATAAGCAGATATGCTACGCCCTCCATCACCTTGAAGAGGTCAGACGAGGAGTAGTAGCGACCCTCGAATCGCTTGGTAACGGTTTCGCCACGCAAATATGCGCCTACACGACGAAGATTCTCGACCGAATACTCGCTCTTCTTCAGGGCAAACGGCACAAGTACCTGCTTCTGAATCTTGAGGCGAGGAAGCCAAAAGTTGTCGTTTAGTTCAACTTCGTTGAATTGAACTTGCTGCAATGACTTCGCCCCCTTCTCTTTTGCCGAGATTTCGTTGGCGGAACCAAGTAGGAGAGCAAATATGGCAGTTCCAAATAAGAAATGTCTACACTTCATAGAGTCGTATATTTATATTGATTACAAATATACTTCTTTTTATCTGTTCACCAAAACAAAAAAAGGAGAAGAAACCGAAATTTCCTCTCCTTTGTCGAAATATGTATTAGATTTTATTTTGCGTGAAGTTCCACCTCGGCTACAACATTGCCCATAGCGTCCTTTGCAACAGCCTTGATTGTTGCATCAGGATCTGCCGGAACATAACGCCAAATATGGTAGCTACGCTTTGGACTCTGCCAGCCCGCCTTGTAGAGACGACGCCCCTCAGGAATCTCGCCGGCCTCGCTCTTTGCGTATGCATCCCAATACCAGTCGCGGTAGTTCAAATCGAAGCATCGCTTTGTGGCTTTACCCTTACCGCCTGTGCTCTCGGTGAAATTGCAAGTATATGCTCCCCAGAAGTTTACGAGAACGGCAGGCTTATCCTCAGGAGTGATTGTCTTCTGCTCGTCAACAAGCTTAGACTTTGTGCCTGTACGCTCTGTGATAGGGTAGCTCCACTTGTGGTTGCGGTTGTCATAAACGCGATATTTCAAGCCCTTATTATCGCCGTAAGGAATGGTTGTACGAGTGAACTTGCCATTCTGGAATTTGTAATCCACAATCGATGCAGGGGAACCCTCACAATTGTCGTAGGTGTACCACGCTGTGCCGGCACCCGAAGTGTGATAGAACTGATAGAGAGGCTTGTCGTTCCACTTCTTCTTGATGGTGTGGTCAGAGTGGTGGTGGCCGATAAGAGCCACAACCTCGTAACCTTTGAAGTAGTCGAGGACCTTCTCCAAATCCATCTGCTGCTTCTTGCCCGCATAGCCGAAGAGTCCGCAGTGTGCAAGAACAACAATGCGGTCAATCTTGCTCTTGTCGAGTGCTGCGATATCCTGCGCGAGCCAATTATGCTGATAAGTATCAAGACGATACCAATAGCCCTTGGTTGCGTTAGGATCGTTGGTCGGGCCCGAATCCTTGGTGATAACGAAGGTGTTGTCAATTACGACATAGTGCTCGCGACCGAGAGTGAACGAGTAGTATTCAGGACCGAGCTCTCGGTTGAAGTCTGCACGCGAAAGATATACGGTTTCGTCGTTGAAAACCTCGCCCTTTGGTGCGTGGTTGTGGTCGTGGTTGCCGATAGCGTTGAAGATAGGGAAATCTACCTTGGTATCAGCCATATAGTCGCTGAACGAGTAGCCCTTCTCGCGGCCCTTCCAACCAGGACGGGTCGAGGTCTGAGTCATATCGCCCAAAGCTACCATATATACAGGGTGTCCGCACTGTGCTGCGTACTCGCGCATAAATGGAACAACCTCCTCCTTATACTTCTTTACGCCGGTGTGGTCTGCACGCTTTGCGTAGACATCGGTCAAATGGTGATCGGCTACAGCCAATACCGAATATACGCTCTGATCTACCTTTGTGAGTTTGAAGTTGAAAGATTGCTTTTTAGCCTTAGGATCTACTCGCTTGTAGAACTGCGGCGTATTGCCTACGCGCTCAACCTCGTAGCCCGAAGGGATCGAGATGTGTACAAATTGACAGTGCGGATCCTTGACCTTTGTCGGTAAGGCATAAACTCCCTTCTCGTCGGTTTTTGTCATGTTGATACCATCGGTAACTACCACACCTGCAACGCCTTTGCCGTCGCAAGTTACAGTTCCGGTGATGCTCTTTTTTGCTGCAAAAGCAGGCGTTGTGCTCATAAATAAAAGGGCAACAATCGCAAAGAAAATGTTTCTTGTTTTCATTTTATATGTGATTAGTTATTAAATGCAAAGATAGCACGCACACAAAGATTCTCTTTTAACTCTTTGAAACCGCTGTAATCTCTTCCGTTACCAATAAAAGAGTAGTAGTAGGCGAATTTCTTGTCCATCTCCGTAGAAGACCAATAGTAGCGTATTGAGTCGTAGTCGTTGGCGATGGGGGTGTGGCCACTGGCTAATAATGATGCGTTTACGACATCTATTTGTTTGTGAATTTCGTGCAACTCATTTAGTGCAGGTAGATACCAATCTTCTCCGTATTCGGCACACCAAATAAAGGCTGGGTACCTTCCTTGATCCCAGTACAATATGCTCTTTATCTTAATCATATTGTTAAGTCCGTTGGTGCGATTGTCAGCTAATGTTGCTACACTTTCGCGACTCCAATATAGATTTGCACCTTCATTAACCGAAACTATCTTTGTGACCTTTTCATCGGAGTAGAATACGACGCCTTTTGCTCCATTCTTGGTGATGATGGTGCCTATTGCCGGACCCGATATTATTGCTCCGTTGTTTCCGTTGTCAGAACCTACACCGGAAGATTCGTCTCCTATACCTTTATTGCAGGCGGTCAGAGAAGCAGCTATGATTATTGATAGAAGAAATAATCGTCTCATTTAACTACGAATTTTTGTAACGCAAATATAGCAACTAATTTCCAATAAATGCTACAAAGTGTGATAAATCCTAACTTTTAACTCTTAATTTTTAATTTTTAACTTTTAATTCGTATCTTTACCGAGTTATTTGTATTTTACGCAAAATGGGACTGTTTCAAAAGGTGAATTTGTGGTTTAGCGGAGTGTTCCGCAAACGCAGAATATCGGTATTGGATAATAACGAGGAGAGCTGGCGTGCAGAACTCTCGCCGGCTATGCTCACAACTATAGGTGTTGCGTTGGTAACGCTTGTTTTTGGTGTGTTGTTGCTGCTTGTGGCATATACACCGCTGCTCGATTTGATGCCGGGCTATCGTACAAATGCAGGTCGTTCGCGCGAGATGCTTATCCGCAGCATTGTTCGCATCGATTCGTTGGAGCGTAAGATGAATGATATGCTCACATACAACGAAAACCGCATCCTTGTTGTGAGTGGAAAAACTCCTGCCATGCAGTCGGTTAAGAATGATTCTATTTCGCGCAGCAAGGCATTTGTTGCTCCGTCAAAAGCCGATTCGTTATTGCGTAGGAAGATTGAGAACGACGAACGCTACCGCTTAAATACGGTAAAGCCGAGTGCAGCTGCACAGAGCGAATTGAATGCTGTAGCTCCGATGTACGGTCTTATCTCCGAGCGATTTAACTCGAAGGGTCTGCTCGGTGTTCGCATCAACGGAACAAAGGATGCTCAGGTTTGCGCTATTGCCGACGGAGTGGTGGTGTTGAGCGAGTGGTCGCCCGAAACTGGATATAGTGTAATAATTCAGCATAAGAATAACTTCGTGTCGGTATATCACCACCTCGCAGGGTCGCTCCTCGCGAAGGGCGAGCAGGTGCAGGGTGCGCAGGTTATCGGCTATGCCGGCAACGGCGACGATGCCGAACTTTCGATGCTTGAGTTCGAGCTCTGGCGCGAAGGCAAGGCTGTAAATCCCGAACTTTATATTATCTTCTAAATGATGAAACAACGACTCTCTATACTTGGATCAACAGGCTCGATAGGTGTGCAGACGCTCGATATCGTGCGCGAAAATCCCGATATCTTCGAGGTCTCTTCGCTTACGGCACATCGTAATTGGAAGCAGTTGGCAGAGCAGGCTGTGGCCTTCGATGTCGATACTGTGGTTATCGGCGATGAGCAATACTACGAGCCATTGCGCGACGCTTTGAAGTCCTATCCGATAAAGGTCTTTGCGGGTGATGATTCGATTGCTGCGGTAGCTTCGGCTTCGAATTGCGATACCGTAGTGAATGCTTTGGTAGGCTATGCAGGTTTGGTCCCTACGGCTCGAGCTATCGAGGCCCACAAGCGTATTGCTCTGGCAAACAAAGAGACTTTGGTTGTGGGTGGTGCGACAATTATGCCGATGGCTATCAAGAATCAGTCGCCTATTTTGCCGATTGACTCGGAGCATTCGGCTATCTTCCAGTGCTTGATGGGTGAGAACTCGCCGTTGCGTCGTTTGATTATAACCTGTAGCGGTGGTGCATTGCGAAATGTGCCGAAGGAGGAGCTGGCAAACATTACAGCCGAGCAGGCGTTGCGTCATCCTCGCTGGGATATGGGCGCCAAGATTACTATCGACTCGGCAACTCTTGTGAATAAGGGATTTGAGGTTATAGAGGCCCATTGGTTATTCGGAACACCTGCCGAGAAGATAGATGTTGTAATTCACCCTGAGTCGATTATCCACTCGATGGTGGAGTTTGAGGATGGCTCGATTAAGGCGCAGATGGG
>JAFZDR010000038.1 GCA_017561105.1 Alistipes sp.
ATATACCTATGCTCTCTGCGCCCTCGAACCATTCGCGCTGCAACTCGCTCGCCTCCTCTATGTTGTAGGAGTGCTCGTTTGCCTGTCGGCAGATGTTGTAGAGTACCTTGCCGTTGCTCGATTTACGGCCACAAACAAAGATTATAATGTCGTGCTGTCGTGCAAATTCGCGTAGGTGCTCCTCGCGCGACGATACACGACGACAAATGGTATCATCCACCGTGAGCATATCTTCGCTTGCCAATCTCTCGCGCATAACACTCGCCAGACGGGTGAACTTTTCGATGCTCTGCGTAGTCTGCGACAAGAAATATATCGGGCGAGAGAAATCGACCTGCTCCAAGTCCTCCTCACACTCTACGACAATCGCCTTTTCATCGACCTGGCCAATCAGGCCCACGACCTCGGCATGGCCACGCTTGCCGAAGATAACCACCGAGCCGCTCACTTCGCACATCTTGTCGTATGCGCTCTTTACCTTGCGCTGCAGTGCCGCGACTACGGGGCAGGTGGCATCTATCACCTCAATGCCATACTCCTTGGCAAGTGCGTAGGTCTTTGGAGGCTCGCCGTGAGCACGAATTAGCATTCGTTTGCCGGCCATCGAGGGTATATCCTCGTGAGATATGGTGTGAAGACCGAGATTTTCGAGTCGTTGTACCTCTACGCGGTTGTGGACAATATCGCCGAGCGACGCCACAGAGCCATTTTGCAATGCCCCCTCCGCTTCGTTAATGGCTCTTACAACGCCGAAGCAAAAACCCGACTGCTCGTCAATCTCAACCTTCATAAACGGAAGACCAATTACGCAAGCTCTGCCTGTACTCTTGCAAACTCCTTGTTGAACCACTCCATCTGCTCCTCGACAGTCATGTAGCTGTTGTCGAGAACGATTGCATCCTCAGCCTGCTGGAGCGGAGAGATCTCGCGGGTCATATCGGCCTTGTCGCGCGATACGACATTCTCCAAAATCTCATCGAACGACACCTTGTCGCCCTTGGCGGTAAGCTCGGCATAGCGACGCTCGGCACGAACTTTCGGATCTGCCGTCATAAAGATCTTCAACTCGGCATCGGGGAATACCACGGTACCGATATCGCGACCATCCATCACAACACCCCTCTTGCGACCCATCTCCTGCTGCATGGCAACCAACTTCTCGCGTACGGCTCCAATAGCACTTACAGGGCTGACGCAGTTCGACACCTCGATAGTGCGGATTTTTCCCTCGACCAGGTCGCCATTGACATAGATGTCGCTTGCACCACGCTGCGGGTTGAAGCGGAAGGTGATAGAAATCTCGGGGAGAAGAGCCTCGACAGCATCCTCATCTACAATGCCCGATTTTATGGCACCATGCTCGAGTGCATAGAGCGTTACGGCGCGATACATCGCTCCGGTGTCGATGAATATATAGCCGAGTCGCTGAGCAATGCTCTTTGCAAATGTACTCTTGCCGCACGACGAAAATCCGTCGAGGGCGATAATGATCTTCTTATATGTTTCCATTTGGGGTAGTTGAAATTACTGTTGAGAGTATTGTGATAACTCCGAGGAGTCCTATGATAATTCCCGCTATGCGGTTTATTGTGCGCATGTGATGTGGTCGGAAGCTGCGACGGAAGAGGCTTATAAGCATAGTCAGCAAGAACCACCACAATACGGCTCCGCCCATAAATCCGCCTATAATGAGCACGCTCGAGAAGAACGATGCTATATCGTGTGTGCCCTGATGCGACGATACGCCGAACATTGCAAAGAATGCGAGGAGATATGGAATTACGGTTACGAAGTTGGCCATGGTGAAGCCGAACATCGAGGCGAAATCGCGCCACGGGGTGTTCTGCACCGAGCCATCGATGTTTACCTTCTTTGATGGCTTTTGCAGATAGATCACCACGCCGACAATCACCACAAAGATACCTCCCACAATCGAGAGGATGTGCTTGTACTGCTCAATCTGCGAGTGGAGAATGGCGTAGAAGAAGAATGCGATAATCGCCATAAGTGTATCGGCGCAAGCTACACCGAGTCCTGAAATGAAACCCGAGTGGCGACTCTTGTTGAGAGTGCGCTTGATGCACAATACGGCAACAGGGCCGACGGTGATTGACGAAAGCACACCTACCGTAAAACCGCGCAAGATTATATCTATAGCTGTCAGCAACATAGTTTTTGGCTATTTTTGGTCACAATAGTGCAAAATACACTGCAAATATATTAAAAATATATTAAATTTCGACACAATCATACTATTCGATTTTGCACATAGTATGCCTGATGTGATTTGATTGTTAATAACTTGTTCTATATTCGAACGGTTTAAGAGAGATTTTTGTATATTTTTGTAGTGCAAAACATAAATATATTTGACGATGAACGAGAATAAACAGCACGGAATAGATATCGAACTCGATGCCGAGGTTGCACAGGGCCACTACTCGAATTTGGCTATTATTGCGCACTCAACATCGGAGTTTATCATCGATTTTGCAGCTATCTTGCCAGGCTTGCCAAAGGCAAAGGTTAAGAGCCGCATAATTCTTACCCCCGAGCATGCCAAGCGATTGCTGATGTCGTTGCAGGAGAATGTTGCCCGCTACGAGAGCAATGTAGGTCGCATCGAGTTGCAGCAGATGCCGTCGCATATCGGCTTCAAGAATCACGGCGAGGCTTAAACCAATCGTTTTTACCCACTATACGCTCCCGAAAGGGGGCGTTTACTGCTTAAATATATGAAAGAGAACAACCGACTCCTATCGCTCGATGCCTTGCGTGGCTTTGATATGCTCTTTATTATGGGCTTCTCTTCGTTTGTGATAGCCCTCTGCTCGCTATTTCCCGGGGGTGCCGATTGCCTCCTTGCGCAGACTATGAAACATGTGGAGTGGCATGGCCTTGCCCATCACGACACCATCTTCCCGCTCTTTCTCTTTCTTGCCGGAGTGTCGTTTCCATTCTCGTATGCCAAGTCGTTGGCGGTGGGCGCA
>JAFZDR010000001.1 GCA_017561105.1 Alistipes sp.
CCAAAAGTGGGGCAATCCCTACTATTTTTCTGATTTTTTTGACCTCTAATCTTTTTATTCTGCATTTTATTTTGTACTTTTGCCTATCTTATGAAATGTAGTGTAGCTATGTTTAGAAAATGGTCATTTCTGCTGCTTGCAGTAGTAGTAAATATCTCTGTTGCCGGTGCTATGCATGCACCGGAGATTAAGCGTGCAACCGAGCGAGCAATGTCGCTTTTGGAGCACGGAAAATATGGTGAGGCAAGACACGAACTTTTGCTTCTGCGCAAGAGTATCTCTATCGACGACGAGCACCTTGTTCGTTATATCGATTTTGCGTTGGTGCGTTGTGCTGCCGAGTTGGACGATAACGATGCCGAGAAGATTATGGTTGCCTTCTTGCGCCGTTACCCCGAGTCGGTACATGTGAACGATGTTCGCTTTATGTTGGCTATGTACCACTGCGAGCGCGAGGAGTATTCGTCGGCACGCAAGTACCTCGAGTCGGTGTCGTACAAGGCTCTTTCGCCCGAGGATAAGGAGCGCTACAATATGCGAATGGGCTATATCGAGTTCCTTTCGGGTAACTACGATAAGGCGTACGAACTCTTCGCAACGCTTTCGCCTACCGGTACTTATGCCGACCATGCAATCTATTACAAGGCCTATATTCACTACTCTCGCGGCGAGTATAAGGAGGCGTATAAGGGCTTTGAGTCGTTGAAAAAGAGCGACAACTACGCAAAGGTTATCCCTTATTACCTCTTCCAGATTGAGTTTGCACGAGGTAACTATCAATATGTCGTAAAGAATGGCGACGATCTTCTGAAACAGTCGGTGGAGATTGAGCGTGCCGAACTTATGCGTATTATTGCCGAGGCGTGGTATCGTCTGCAGGGCTACAATAAGTCGTTCCTCTATATGTCGATGTATCAGCGTTCGGGAGGTAAGATGGATCGCGATGAGAACTATATCCTCGGATATTCGGCTTATCGCTCGACCGACTACGCTACAGCTATCGAGGCGTTGCGTAAGGTTGCGGAGGGTAGCGACGAGTTGGCGCAGAATGCATCGTATCACTTGGCTGATTGCTATATTCGTCGTGGCGAGAAGAAACAGGCTATTCACGCCTTTGCAATGGCTGCAGATGAGAAGAAGTATAATAACGAAATCTCGGAGGATGCACTCTTCAACTATGGAAAGTTGCTTTTCGAGACGGGTGGAGGTACATTCAACGAGTCGATAAATGTTTTGACTCGCTACATTACAAAGTATCCTGATTCGGAGCGTGCAGATGATGCTCGCGAGTTATTGATAGCGGCATATTACAACTCGCACGACTATGAGATGGCTTATAAGGCTATCAAAGAGTTCCCTAATCCGGATGGTACTCAGCGTGCGGCATTGCAGAAGATTGCCTACTTCAATGGCTTGGAATACTTTATGGCGAGCGATTACGAGAGAGCCAAGTCGGCACTGCTCGAGTCGCAGTCTATAGGTGTAAGTCCTAAGTATAACGCATTGTGCCTCTTCTGGCTTGGCGAGATTGAGTACAATCTTGGCAACCACGGCAAAGCGATAGAGTATTACAATAACTACCTCAAGCGAGCACCAAAGACCGAGCGCGAGTATAAGATGGCGCTCTACAACTTGGGATATGCACACTTTACCCAGGAGGATATGGCGAAGAGCCAGAAGGCGTTCGAAGGCTTTGTATGGCTCTACAAGGCTGCCGACCGCTATCGTGCCGATGCATTCAATCGCTTGGGCGATGCGCAGTATTCGCAGCGAAAGTATGCCGATGCGGTAAAGAGCTACGAGGGTGCTGTGGCACTCGGAACAATGGAGCAGGACTACGCAAAGTATCAGCGTGCAATCTCTCTCGGCTTGGCGGGTAAGACAACTGCTAAAATTGGTGCTCTGCGTCAGATGGTGGGCGAGAATTGCGGCGACTACAACGATGATGCAGCCTACGAGCTCGGTCGTACATATGTGTCGCTCGGTCGCTACTCCGACGGCGCATCGGTGTTAGAGGATTTTGTTGTAAAACATCCGCAATCACCTTATTACACCCCTGCATTGCTCGATTTAGGATTGGTACACTTCAATCTTGGTAATAGCGATAAGTCGTTGTACTACTACGATAAGATCATCTCGGCAGCGCCGCAGTCGAAGGCTGCAAAGGATGCAATCCAGAGTGTGCGCGAGATATATGTGGCAAAGGGAGATATCAACGACTACTTCGCTTATGCCGAGCGCACAGGCGTAGAGTGTGATTTGAGCCATATGACCCGCGACTCGTTGTCGTTCCGTGCGGCGCAGAATATCTATCTTGCCGACCGTACGAGCGATGCAATTTCGCATTTGAAGGGCTACTTGGCATCCTATCCTAAGGGCTACTATACCAACGATGCATTGTTCTGCCTGAGCGATTGCTACCTCAAGTGCGATAGCCTTGATCAGGCGGTTGAGAGTTTGAAGTTGTTGGCTAATCAGCCTATGAATCAATACACATTGCCTGTGGTCGAGAAGTTGGCTCGAGTAACATTCGATAATAAGATGTACGACGAGTCGGCACCTGCGTTCCGTCGCATGTACGATGTTGTTGATAATGCCGTATCGCGTGCCGATGCTGCAAACGGATATGCCGAATCGGTGCTTTTGCGTAAGGATGCAGATGCATTGCTCGCAATGGCAAACGATTTGGATACCTTGGCCGATGTCGATGCTGCAATGTTGCGTAAGGTTCGTTTTGCGAAGGCTAATCTCCACGCTTCGCGTGAGGAGGTGGCCGAGGCTCGTAAGATCTACGAGATGTTGGCAGCCGATGTGTCGAATGTCGAGGGTGCAGAGTCGGCATATCGCGTGATTGAGGCGTTGTTTGCCGAGGGTAAGCACGACGAGAGCGAGAAACGAATCTATGCGTTGGCCGACAGCAAAACACCTCACTCGTATTGGCTTGGTAAGGCGTTTATCTTGCTTGGCGATATATATGTTGCTCGTAACGATCTCTTCCAGGCAAAGGCCACATATCGCAGTGTGGTTGATGGTTATACCCCTGCCGATGATGGTATTGTAGCTGAGGCACAGTCTAAACTCGAAAAATTGAATTAGCAATGAAGCGATATATTATAATACTTATTGTGTTGTGTGCGCTGCCTATTGTTGTGTCGGCGCAGGTTGATAAGCAGGTTGAGGTAACTAAGGAGTATGCTCCCGAAATAGGCAAGGCTCGCAAGATGGATATCGCTCCGAATATGGTCGATACAATCACCTTGCGCCCCGAGATTGACTATACGATTACTCCTCGTTCGTTTGCTTCGGCGCTCGGAACGCACCGTTTCAATCCTGCAACTGTTACCTATTGGGAGTATCAGCGTCACTATCCGTTCTATCTGAAGTTGGGTGCAGGTTATCCGCTCAATACCATCGGCGACCTCTATGCAATGGCGCATCGTGCCGATGTGGGTTACATTATGGGTTATATCAACCACTATGCTCAGTTCGGAAGACTCAAGTATGAAAATGCTGCTGACGGCGGAATCTATAAGGATAACCGTTCGATGCTGATGAACAACAAGTTTGGTGTTGTTGGTGGCAAATACTTCGGCCGCTACACTCTCGCAGGCGATTTGTACTACAAGATGGATACCTATCACCGCTATCCTTGGCACGATCAGTACGATGAGAATGACAATCCTATTTTGAAGCTCAGCAGCCGAAAAATAAGCTACGACGATGTTAATTTGTCGCTCAGCTTTGGCGATTCGTTTGCCGATTACGGACACCTCAACTTCAAGGTCTACGCCAAGGCAAACCTCTATAACGATAAGTCGCAGACTCTTATCGAGGGTGGCCGCTATCAGCAGATGAATGTTGCTGCGGGTGCTACTTTGGCTCGCGAGATTACCAAGCGTAGTGCTTGCTCGATAGATTTGGACTATAGTGGTTATTATGGTCTTCGCTCGTTGAAGGCTTATAAGAACAGCCTCGTTGGCGGAACACTTCTCTATCGTTACCGCTCGGGTGCTCTTCTCGATATGAATGTGGGTGTTAAACTCTACTACGATCACAATCCTGCCGACAAACAGAAGAGCTCGAGATGGCACGGATTTCCGGTGTTGAACTTGTCGCTTAATATCGGAGATAATGGCAAGGCAGTCCCTTATGTGGAGGTCGATGGCGAGGTGCAGAACAACAGCTACTACTCGTTGGTTAAGCAGAATCCGTATGTTGCAATGTTCGGAGCTGGCGACTATATGTTGCAGGCGGATAGGGCAGTGCCAAATACCGAGCTTTACAATGTGCGCTTTGGTATTTCTGGCCACTCGGCAAGTAGCAAGTTTGCGTACCGTTTCTATGCTAATATGTCGTTTATGAAGAATGCCCTCTATTGGTACAATGTAAATCAGGTATTCTTCGATGTCGTTGCCGCAAGACGCAATGTGTGGTCGTTGTGCGGTGCAATTGACTATAAGCCTATCTCTCAGCTGCTTATCACTGCGCAGGTGAAGGGTTCGCTCTACGATAATTTTGCAAAACTCGGAGAGGTGGATATTCAGAATGCAATGCCTAATATCGAGGCTTCGCTCAAGGTTCGATATACCAAGGAGAAGTTTACTTTGGGATTGTCAACCGAGTTGTATGGCCCTACAAAGTGGACTTGCGTACAAGACTATTCACTCTTCTATCCTGAATATACAGGAGAGAAGCAGGTGATGTCCGAGCCTTTGAGATATCGCACAGCTCTCAATCTTAGTCTGTATGCCGATTGGCATGTGTCGAAGACCTGTACTCTCTATGCTGAGGGTAATAATCTTCTCGGAGATGTATTGCCGACCTATCGTTGGGCATTCTATCGCGAGATGGGAGCGTCGTTTACTGTGGGTGTGAAACTCCAATTCTAAATCGTATAAAGCTATGGGACGAACAAAATTCTATACCGTTCCGTTTGTCTGGGATAGAACTCTGTGGGTGATGACCTTTGTGGTCTTTATCTTCTGGTTCGGATTTTCGGCGTGGAATCTGTGGCAAATCTTCATCGTCGAGGATACTCAGGCTCCGTTGGTGGCACTTATTCTGCTAAATGCTATAATGCTGCCGACGGTACTTGCCTGTGAGGGTCTGGCTCCGCAGCGATTGGAAATTGGCGAGGATAAACTCG
>JAFZDR010000039.1 GCA_017561105.1 Alistipes sp.
GCCGTTGTGCGCTTTGCATCGGGGCACTGCAACGAGTCGATGAAATATGGCGGGTTCGAGATTATAAGGTCGAACTTCTCGCTCGGCTTAAACTCCTGCACTGCGCAGTTCTCGACCGTCAAGCGCTCCGCCCATGGCGACATATCGAAGTTTGAACGCGCTCTGCTGGTTGCGGCTTCGTCAATCTCTACAGCGAGTATCTCCGCTTGGCTGTTGCGTTGCGCCAGCATCAGCGCTATAACGCCCGTACCCGTGCCGATGTCGAGGATGCGCTTTGCTCCGTCGCAATCCGCCCACGCACCAAGCAATACACCGTCGGTGCCGACCTTCATCGCCACATCCTCCTGCTCCACGGCAAATTGCTTAAATCTGAAACCGCCCATAATTTTTGCTTTTAGCCATTGGCTATTAGCCATTAGCTACTGCAAAAGTAGCAAAAAACAGAAGAATGGACAACTTTTTTGTGATTTATGGCATTTAATAGCATTCGGGCTACGCCCTTAATGGCATTCGTTGTCATTCAATGCCATTTTATTTACTGCCGCCATTTTTTTGCTCAATCAGAAATAAATTGCTACATTTGCAAAAGTAGTATAACCAAATAGAATCCAGAAATGAAAAAATTTATTTGCATTCTGATTACCGGCATGAGCATCGTAACATTATGTAGTTGCAGCCATACTATTGGTCCTGGAGCCATTGGGCATAACTATGCAAAATATAATATTGGAAAGAGGCTTGCCACTGAAGAGTACAGAGTAATAAGGAATGTTTCTGGAGTATCAAAAGCAACATATTTTTTGGGAATTGGAGGTTTGGACAACCTAAAATTAAGTGCGAATTCTTACGCAAATATGGTAAGGAGGGCTAACTTAAAAGACAACCAAGCAATTATAAATGTTATTGCAGAAATGAGAGTGGCTTTTTTCCCTTTTATCTGCGTGAGAGTTGTACATACAACAGGTACGATTATAGAATTTAGTAATCCGACTAATAATATTAACACTCCTAAATTAGTATCTACATCTACACCTGAGTATATATGTCAATATAGAGTAGGCGATTTTTATTCCAAGGAAGATATAAATGGAGTTGTTGTATCTGTTTCAGAAGATGGTAAGCATGGAAATATTATATCTTTATGCCATGCTTATAAAACATGGAGCAATGCGCTTGAGTGGTGTAGTGCACTAGGTAAAGGCTGGAGGCTCCCAACTGCGAGTGAACTAAACAATATCCTTTTTAATATAGGCATCATAAATGGAACAATGGCTATTAAGAGTTTGGCTTTAGATCCAGAAGTTCCATATTGGACTTCTCTAGAATTTTCTGCAAAAGAGGCTTGCATAGTAACAAGTAATGGCTCAAAGAGCGAGAAGAAAAATGCTTCATGTTGCACAATTGCAATACTCGAATTCTAGTTCTATATAACAGTAACAATAATCGCCAAGCAAATCAATTTTGCTTGGCGATTATTTTTTGTAAAATCTTTTAGGATTCGCACCTGCGGTGCTTTATAGGATTAGATAGGACTAAATAGGACTTATCTATCCTACAATATCCTATTGAGGGCAGAAAGCCCGAATCCTATAAAACCGACTCAGTCGGCGTTCCTATAAATCCTATAAAAGCTAATGGCTAATGGCTAAAAGCCCTATTTCAGGAAGCCCTCAATACCCGCACCGAAAAGGGCGTAGTCATACTTTACGGGGTCATTCGCGTCGTGCTGGCGAAGAGAGGATGTAACCTCCTCGACAGCCTTCCAGTCGTTTGCATTGCGAGTGAGCAGGCCCAAGGCACGACCCATATTGCCGGTATGAAGATCGAGTGGCAGATAGAGTGCCGACATAGGTATTCTGCGCCACAAGCCGAAATCGACACCTCGCTCGTCCTGGCGCACAAACCAGCGGAAATACATATTCAGACGCTTGCACGAAGCTCCCTTCGCAATCGATGAGAGGTGCTTCTCGCAGTGATATGAGTGTTCAATATCGAAAAACTCCTTGCGGAACTCGGCCAGCACCTTAGGGATTGAGCCTTCGCGCTCGTAGAGTCCCTGCACCGCCTCGCCGATACTACCCCACTTCGAGCAGAGTCCGCGCAAGGCGAGTATAAAATCGGTAAAGTCCTGGCCATTGAAGGTGCGATGAACATAGCGCAAGAGTGGGCGCAAATCCTCATCCGAGGCGTTCATCGTAAAATCGAACGGAGCATTATCCATCATCTCGACCATACGACGAGCACTCTTGACAATAGCCTTGCGGTTGCCCCACGCAATAGTCGCAGCGAGAAAACCCGCAATCTCCTTATCCTCAGTGCGCTCGAATGAGTGCGGGATACTGATAGGGTCAGGCTCGATAAACTCTGTACGATTGTAGCGGTCGTAGAGGGTTTCGAGCAGGTCGTGCAGCTCGTCAAACGAGAGGTTAGAGTATTGCTCCATCGCTCATAACTATTTTACGGTCAGCCATATCGGCCAACTTCTCATCGTGAGTAACCATAACGATTGTCTGGCCGAACTTCTCGCGAACATCGAACAAAAGTCGTTGAATTTCGTCGCGGTTATGGGTATCGAGATTGCCCGTAGGCTCGTCGGCAAAGATTACCGAAGGTCGATTTATCAAGGCGCGTGCGATAGCTACTCGCTGCTGCTCGCCACCCGACATCTGCGCAGGTTTGTGGTCGGCACGGTCGGTCAAACCCACAGCTGTCAACAGCTCCATAGCGCGTTGTTTGGCCTCCTTGTGCTTTGTGCCGCCAATAAGAGCGGGCATCATCACATTCTCGAGAGCCGAGAACTCGGGTAAAAGGTTGTGAAACTGGAATACAAAGCCGATATGGCGGTTACGGAACTCGGCAGTGCGCTTCTCGTTCAAGTCGAAGACCTTAACACCCGCAATCTCCACCTCGCCACCGTCAGCCGGAAGGAGTGTTCCCATAATCTGCAAGAGAGTTGTTTTGCCCGCGCCACTTGCACCTACAATCGACACAATCTCGCCCTCTTTAACCTCGAGCGACACGCCACGCAAAACCTCCAACTCGCCAAATCGTTTGTGTATGTTAGAAACCTTTATCATTTTCTGTGAATTTTTCGTACAACTTTATTGTCTCGACAGCCTCGCGTACATCGTGCACTCGCAACAAGGTTGCACCCTGTCGCAACGCCTCCCAATGCACCGCTTGTGTAGCTACGAGCGACTCCTCGGGCGTAATGCCGAGAGTTTTGTAGATCATTGACTTGCGCGACACGCCCACCAATAGCGGCTGTCCCAACTCTTTAAGCGCATGCATTCCCGCCAAGAGTTCAAAGTTCTGCTCCGTTGTCTTCGCAAAGCCAAAGCCCGGATCCAAAGCGACCCTTTCAAGCTCAATTCCGGCCTTTTTAATCGCTTGCAGGCGTTCATTCAACTCCGACACCACATCTGCCACAATATCGCCATATTCGGTCTGTTGCTGCATTGTCTGCGGTGTTCCGCGCATATGCATCGCAATATATGGCACGCCCAACTCGGCAACCGTAGCTAACATCTCGCTATCGCCGTAGCCTGCGGAGATATCATTGACGATAATATCGCCAAATTGCGCCACTGCTCTACGAACAACCTCCGCACGGAAGGTATCGATCGAAAACTTGATACGGCAACTCACGACATGCGACATCAGTTTCAATCCGATGCGCTGAAAAATCCTGTTAATTTCAGTGATATTCCGCAGGATATTATGGATAAATGGAGATACGAATGGACCCCGGGGAACTATATTAGACCCGAATATGATTTACAGGGATATCACAATCAGGAAATTGAATGTGATGCGAGGTATTTTGCCGAAGCGGTTATGAAAGCATTTGCAGATAAAATGAATATTAATTAAAAGGAGACAAAAAATGAATACTGAAAATATTATCAGCTTTCTCATCAGGGAAAAGAATTACGACAAGATTCAGACAGAAAGACTTTCTTCAAAGATTGATAACCTTCCTGACGATATCAAGGCGTCA